>JAFRGU010000059.1 GCA_017433675.1 Clostridia bacterium | reverse complement strand
GGAAAAAAATATGAAAATTGTAACAACACCTATGTGTGAGGAAATTGTGAGATTAGCCGGAGTCACAGATTATACTGTAAATAAGTTTCCCAGTAAGGAAGATGGGGATTTTGCAATTTTGCTTTCTGAAAGCAAACTTAAAATGGAGGGTCTGGCTATAAAAATCAACACTCCTCTTCAGGTTTTTGAAAGCATTAAAAAAGTATCTAAAATCAACGGAAATGAACTGTCTGATATGGATGTTCATAGGTTTTTTGATGATTATAAACTTGCTAAAAAATACTTGGATTCTAATTTTAAAAGAGAGGTCAATGTTAAGGTTTACACAGAATTTTTAAAAGACATTGCTATTGATTTAGGGTTCAATTTAGTGTCTGATAAGTTTGATTATGTAATATATCCTGATTATTTGAAAGATAACGTCATGGAAGCTGAAAATCTGGTTGAAATCCCATCTCACAATAATATTTCTAAAAATCCATTTGAAAAAATTGAAGAGATCTCAAATCCCTGATCGATACGTATATTGGCAGCAACCGGAACATGATGGATTACCACTATCACATCTCCCCCGGCGGAGAGGAATCCGGCCGGGAGGTCATCACCGGCACGGAATACATTCTCAAGGACGTGGAGGATAATCCCGAAGCCGGCGATACGGAAACCACCTATGACGCGCTCATTCAGCAGTATGTGAAGCTGAACATCGAAATCCATCAGAAAGCCCTGGAAAAGGCCCACAAGGAATATCTGCTTTCCGTCTTCGAATCCGCGCCGGGCGCTGGAGAGAAAAGGTCCTTCAGCCCCGAGGAGCTCCGGGAAAAGCTGGCGCACTGCATCCGTCTGGCGACGGAATACTATCAGTATGTGGAAAACACGGGCCATGAGCTGAACCGTTATCTGAGCGCCAATTATCTGTCCATGCTCAGCAGCATCAGCGTTCAGCCCACGGTGAATCTGAAGCTGTACCTGGTGATTGCCATCATCCTGTTCGCCCTGGTCGGCGGCATCGGCGCCGTGCTGCTGGGGAGAGCGCTGGACTTTATCGACTATTTCCGGTATGTGGACAAAACGGTTCAGCTGCCGAACCGGGCCCGCTGCGACGCGTATATCGCCGAACATTCCGAACGGCTGCTGGATGAGTATTTCTCCTGTGCGGCCCTGAGAATGGATTCCCTGAGCAGCCTGTCCGGGGAATTCGGACGCTCCGTCGGCGACGAGGTGCTGAAGGATTTCGCCATGATTCTCAAGAGCTTCGGCGATCTGTACGGATTTGTGGGCTATAACGGCAGCGGCGTGTTCTATGCCTTCTTCCCGAACTGCTCCTCCGAAAAGCTGTCCGTGATTCTGGAGGCCGTCCATCGCCAGGTGGAAAAATATAACAAACTGAACCCGGACCGCGGAATTCGCTTTACCTGCGGCAGGGCCGTTTCAAGCGCGGAGAGCATCTTTGAGATCCGGTCGCTGCTGCGTCTGGCCATTCAGCGGATGCACGCGGGAAAGCCCGCGGCTGTTTCATCGAAGAATGCCGGGGAAAACGGGCAGGCCGGCGCGGATACAGGGAGCACGGTGAAGCAAAGTGACGAGCAGTAAACTTCCGCGGAACGGTCCGCAGGGGGAGGGCGTACGGGAAGCCAGGAAAAAATGCCCGGCATTGATCGCCTTTCTCGCCCTGGCCTGTACCGTTCTCGCCGGTCTGGGGGACTGGAAGATCATCAACGACGCCTACGGCGGGCTGCCGAAGGCCGTCGCCCTGGGGACGATCGTCTGCGCCTTTTTGAGTTTTCTGGTGGCCGCCGATTTTGAAAAGCTTCGGAAAGCGATGGGCTTTTTCCCCATCTACCTGCTGCTGATCGCCGCCTATGCCCTGATCAGCATGTACATATGGGTCACGGATTTTTCCAAGGCTTCCTCCATCAGCAGAGCCGGCCAGAAGATCCTCTTCCAGACCATTACCATCGTCTACGCGGTCTTCATGTGTTACCTGTTCGAGGACAGAGCCGTTAATTATCTGTTCGCCGGCATGTGCGCCACGAACACCGCCATTATGCTGCTGGAAATGCCCCGGTACGGCGTCGCGGAGAGCATCTCTTCCGTGGTGACCTGCCTGGTCACCTTCGGTGAGGCGGAGGGCTTCGTGCGGGCGCTGGAAATCCACGATATCACCTTCCTGTTCGGCCAGTTCTTCATCTATTACGTGATGTTTGCGCCGAAAAGCACGCCCTCGGAAAAACGGACCCGGCGCCTGGGCGTGATCCTTTCCCTGTTTTTCATTCTGCTGGGCCTGAAGCGCAGCACCCTGCCGGCGGTTATGCTGGTGTGCATGTGCGTCTGGCTGTTCCGCCTGTTCAAAAGCCCGCGGAAGCTTCTTCTGGCGGTGGGAATCGGCCTGATCCTGTTTTTCTGTCTCTATCTCTATCTCACCCGGTCCGGTATCCTGGTCGCGTTTCTGGAGTCCCTGGGCATCGATATGATGGGCCGGGACGTGCTGTGGAGCCTGCCCAACCCCTATTATGAGCTTTCTCCCTTCTGGAAGGGGCTGGGCTTTGAGGCCGTGACCGATCTGGTCAATATGTGGCATCAGCAGGGCCTGATCAACCGGCCGTACCCGCTGCACAACGACATCCTCAGAATCTTTATCGAGCTGGGCGCTCCGGGCTTTGCCCTGTGGGCGGGTATCAATTATGTTCTCTACCCCGCCTACTGGATGAGGCGCCATAATACGGAAACCGCCACCCTGTATATGGCCATTCTGTGCTATATGACGGTAACCTATCTGACAGACAACACCGCGTTTTATTTCTGGAGCTGCATCGGATTGAGGCTGATCCCCATGAGCTTCAGCTATCGGATCGACAAAGGCGGAGAAAAAGCACAATGGACGGTACCGACGCCCCGGGATGCGGCAGATGAAATCTGGCTGATCGAAACGGAAGGGATGCATGGAAATGGCAAATAAACTGAAGCGGCTGCCGGTTTATCTGAAGAACGTGCTTCTGCTTGCCCTCCTCTGGCCCGTGGCCGCGGTGCTGAGAAGGACAAACAAGTCCTATCGTCATCTGTGGCTGGTGATGGAGCGGGGCTTCGACGCCCGGGATAACGCCTACTGGTTTTTCCGTTATCTGCGCCGGGAGCATCCCCGGATCAACGCGTGCTATATCATCGATAAATCCAGCCCGGACTATGAAAAGGTCTCCCGGCTGGGTCCCACCGCCGCCTGGAGATCGATTCGCCATTATCTGATGTATCTGGCGGCGGACATGCTGATCAGCACCCACGTGCAGCCCTGCGCCCCGGATCTGATGGCTTATTACCATCTGCGCCAGATCGGGATCCGCCCCAGAGGGAAGCAGATTTTCCTGCAGCACGGCATCATCAAGGACGAGATGCAGTGGATGCGCTATCCTCAGATGAAGGTGGATTTCTTTACCAGCGGCGCCAAGCCGGAGTACGACTATCTCATTTCGGAATTCGGGTATCCCGAAGGCGTCGTTCAGTATACGGGGCTCTGCCGCTTTGACAATCTGCTTCGGGGAAACGCGCCTTCCCGGGAGATCCTCGTGATGCCCACCTGGCGGGGCTCGGGCTATCCCCAGGGAGAGGATTTCTATGACACGGCCTTTTACCGGCGTTTCCAATCCATGCTGGAGAATCCCTCCCTGCTCCGCCTGCTGGAGGAGCGTGATCTCCGGCTTGTTTTCTATCCCCATATCGAGCTGCAGAAGGAGCTGGATAAGTTCCGTTCCCCTTCGGAGCGGGTCATCCTGGCCAGCTGGCGGGATTACGACGTCCAGACCCTCCTGATGCGCTGCTGCCTGCTGATCACGGATTATTCCAGCGTCTTTTTCGACGTAGGCTATATGGAAAAGCCGATCATCTATTATCAGTTCGACCTGGAGGACTTCCTGAAATACCATTACCAAAAGGGCTATTTCTCCTATGAGGATCACGGCTTCGGTCCGGTCGTCCATACGGAGGAGGCGCTGGTCCGCGCCGTACAGGAATGCGCCGGGGAGGATTTCCGCATGCAGCAGAAATACCGGGAACGGCTGGATGCCTTCTATCCCCTTCGGGATGAGCAAAACTGTGAGCGCACCTTTCAGGTCCTGCAGCGCATGGACAGCGGAAGCGGCGCAAAGCCCTGAGGGGGAGATCCGTGATACGTCGCCGACATCAAGACCAGCAGGGGGGAACGGAAAATGCTTCGCGTACTGCATTCCGTCAGCAACATGGCCCGGGCGGGCATCGAAACCATGCTGATGAACTATTACCGCCAGATGGACCGGGAGCAAATCCAGTTTGACTTTCTGGCCAATAAGCCGGTGCCCGGGGAGTATGACGAGGAGATCCGCGGCATGGGCGGACGGGTGTTCGTAAGCCCCGGCCTGAATCCGCTGCATTACCCCCGATACAGGCGCTTCGTGATGGATCTGCTGCGGGACAATCCCGAAATCCGGATCGTCCACGCCCATAACGAGGCCATGGGGTATTATGCCCTGCAAAGCGCAAAGGACGCCGGCATTCCCGTCCGGATCGCCCATGCCCACAACACCCGGATCATCCGGGATTACAAGTATCCCCTGAAGCTCCTGTGCAAGCGGCTCCTTCCCGGCGCCGCCACGGATTACTGGAGCTGCGGCAGGGATGCGGGAATCTATTATTACGGGCAGGAGCGCTGGCAGGCCTCAGGCTTTATGCTGCGCAACGCCATTGACGTTTCGAAATTCGCCCTCCTGCCGGAGCGGCGGGAGCGGCTTCGGCAGCTTCACGGTCTGGAAAACTGCTTTGTGATCGGCCATGTAGGCCGGTTCAACGTCCAGAAAAATCACAGCCGCCTCCTGGATATTTTCGCTCAGATCGCGAAGGAGCTGCCGGAAGCCCGCCTGGCCCTGATCGGCGTCGGGGAGCTGGAGCAGGCGGTGAAGGATAAAGCGTCCGGGCTGGGGCTTTCGGACAGGGTCCTCTTCCTCGGGCAGATGGGCGACGTCAGCGGATGGTATCAGGCCATGGACTGCTTCGTGATGCCTTCGCTGTTTGAAGGGCTCCCCGTCGTGGGCATCGAGGCCCAGGCCGCGGGTCTGCCCTGCTTCTTCTCCGACCGGGTGACCGACGAGGTTCTCCTGTCGCCCGCGGCCCGACGGATCCCCCTGGATGCGGAGGACGGGGAATGGGCCCGGGCCATCCTGGCGGCCAGGCAGGCGGGAACGGACCGTTCTCAGGGCCCGGCCGTCGTCCGCCGGGCGGGATATGACATCCATACGGAAGCGCGGAAGCTGCAGGAAAAGTATCTGGAAATGGCCGCCCGGGCAGGCTCCGAAGCATAAGGGCTGCCTGGCGGTCTGAACAACCCCCTGACCATCTTGAAACGGAGGATGATCGGCATGCGGAAAACGGCAACACGGATCGCGATGATCGGGCATAAATTCATTCCCTCCCGGGACGGCGGGGTGGAGGTGGTGGTTGGCAGCCTGGCGCCCCGTCTTGCAGAGCTGGGATACGATGTGACCTGCTATAACCGAACCAGCAGGCACTTCAAAAAGCTTCGGAAGACCAGGGAGCTCGATCGGACGTACCGGGGCGTTCATCTGGTCTGGACGCCGACCCTGGACCGCCGGGGGCTTGCAGCCATGAGCTCCTCCGTCATCGCCAGCGTGATGGCCGCCTTCAGCCGCTTCGATCTGATTCACTACCATACGGAGGGTCCCTGTGTCCTTTGCTGGCTGCCCCGCCTGCTGGGAAAGAAGATCGTGGTTACGGTCCACGGGCTCGATCATCAGCGCCATAAATGGGGCCGCCTCGCTTCCGCGTATATCATGGGAGGCGAAAGGGCGGCCGTCCGCCACGCGGATGGCATCATCGTGCTGAGCAAGGGCGTCCAGGATTATTTCCGCGAAAAATACGGCCGGGAAACCGTTCTGATCCCCAACGGCATCGATCCGGCGGAAAATCTCCCCGCCCGGGAGATCACGGAGCGGTTCGGCCTCGCCTCCCGGGAATATATTCTGTTCCTTGGTCGGCTGGTGCCGGAGAAGGGCATTCATTATCTGATTGAGGCGTATCAGAAGCTCCGGACGGACAAAAAGCTGGTGATCGTCGGCGGCACGTCGGATACCGACGATTATGTGCGCCGGCTCCGTGACATGGCCAGAAATTCCCCTTTCATCCTTTTTACCGGGTTTCAGGACGGGACGGTCGTTGAGGAATTGTTCAGCAACGCCTATCTGTATGTCCTGCCCAGCGATCTGGAGGGCATGCCCCTCTCCCTGCTGGAGGCCATGAATTACGGCTGCTGCTGCGTGACCTCCGACATCGGGGAGTGCGCGGACGTGCTGGACGGCAGCGGCTTCACCTTCCCCCGGGGGAACGTGGAGGCCCTGTGGGAGACCCTGCAGGACCTGTGCGACCATCCGGAGAAGGCGGAGGAAAAGCGGGAGGAGGCCAAGCGGATGGTTTCCTCCAAATACACCTGGCGGGATATCACGGCACAGACCGCGGCCTTTTACCGCAGATTTCTGCCGAAATAAGGAAGTGAAAAAATGATCAGTGTCATCGTGCCCGTTTACAAGGTGGAAAAATACCTGCGGCGCTGTGTGGACAGCATCCTGAAGCAAACCTGCAGGGATTTTGAGCTGCTCCTGATCGATGACGGTTCCCCGGACGGCTGTCCGCAGATCTGCGATGAATACGCCGCGCTGGACAGCCGGGTCCTCGCCTTTCATAAACCGAACGGCGGCCTGTCGGACGCGCGCAAATACGGGCTGGACCTGTGCCGCGGGGACTATATTTCCTTCATCGACTCGGATGATTACGTAGGCCCGGATTATCTGAAAATTCTGGTGGAGCTGGCGGAGCAATATGACGTCCGCCTGGCGGCCGTGGCCCATGAGTGCGTGTTCAGCGACGAAATGTCCTTCATCCCCTCCGAGGATACCCGCGCTTTAATTCCCAACGATGAAATCCTGAAGACCATGGCCAGGGGAAAGCTCATTTTCAGCGCCTGGGGCAAACTGATCCGCAGGGATCTGCTCGCCGAATCCCGCTTCCCCGTGGGATACCTGTTCGAGGACAACCTGCTGATGCCCTATCTGATGTGCGAATGCAACGCCGTCGCCTGCAGCGCCTCCCGGCAGTACTACTGGCTGAAGCGGCCAGACAGCATCATGGGAACGATTTCCGAAAAAAAGGTGTATGACTGGGAAATGGGAATCGACCGGCTGCTGGAATTCACGAAAAAGAATTATCCCCGGGACATGGAATACATGGAAGGCTGGGTCGCCGATATTATCTGGCATATCTCCATCGATCAGCTGATCTTCACGGAGCGCTATCCGGAGCACGCCCGCCGCATCCGGGAAAAATACGGGCCGATTCTGAAAAAAAGCTGGAGCCTGCCTGTGGTCAGCCGGGGCAGAAAGCTCAAATCGACCATCTTCCTGCTGTCGCCCTCCTGCTATCGGGCCATGCGGAAGGGCTGGCACGCGGTCATGAAAAAATAATGGCTGACACGCTGATTCTGAAAAAAGGAGGGACGGACCGGTGAAAATCGAACGGACGAAAAACGCGGCCAGAAACATCCTGTTCGACGGGACGCTGAAGCTGCTCAACATGGTCATTCCCTTCATTCTGCGCTCCATCATGCTGCATTATCTGGGGGTACAGTATCTAGGGCTCAACGGGCTGTTCCGGTCCATCCTCTCCTTCCTGAACCTGGCGGAGCTGGGCGTCGGCAGCGCCATGGTCTTCAGCATGTATAAGCCCATCGCAGAGGATGACCGGGAATCGATCTGCGCCCTGCTGCATCTGTACCGCACGCTGTATCGGGCCATCGGTCTCCTGATCCTGGTGATCGGTCTGGTGCTGACGCCGTTCCTGCGCAGCCTCATCAGCGGCGATATCCCCCAGGACATGAATCTGTACATCCTCTATTTCATGAATCTGGGCAGCACGGTGGTGACCTACTGGCTGTTCGCCTATAAGCGCTCCCTGCTGGATGCTCATCAGCGCACGGACGTAGTCAGCAAGGTAAGCCTGGTCATCCAGCTGGTGGAATACGCGCTGAAGCTGCCCGCGCTGATCCTGTTCCGAAGCTATTATCTCTTTCTGGCCGTCCAGCTGCTGGCCCAGGTGGCCATCAACATCGCCACTGCCCTCCGGGTGGACAAAATGTATCCCCACTACCCGCCCCAGGGCTCTCTGCCCCGGGAAAAGGTGCTGGACATCGTGTACCGGGTGCGGGATCTGTTTACCTCAAAATTTGCCGATGTGGTCTTTAACTTCGCCGATACGATCGTCATCTCCGCCTTCATGGGCCTGGCCGCCCTGGCCGTCTATCAGAACTACTTTTTCGTGATCACCGCCCTGCGCATGTTCCTGGACGTGATCATCGTGGCCTGCATCGCCGGGATCGGCAACAGCCTGGTGACGGAGAGCGATGAAAAGAATTACCACGTCTTTGCCCGCATCACCATGCTCTTCGGATGGATTATGAGCGTTGGCAGCGCCATGCTGCTGTGCATGTATCAGCCCTTTATGGAAATCTGGATGGGCCGGGAAAACATGCTGACCTCCGATTATGTGATCTGCTTCGTCCTCTATTTTTACACCATGGGCATGAATAAGATCGTCAACATGTTCAAGGACGCCGCCGGCATCTGGCGCAAGGACCGGCTCCGGCCGCTGACGGCCGCGCTGGTCAATCTGGGACTGAATCTGGCCACGGTGCGGTGGCTTGGCATGTACGGCGTACTGCTTTCCTCGGTGATCGCAATCTCGGCGGTGGAGATCCCCTGGCTGTTCCGCAATCTGTTCCGTGAGGTCTTTCCCCGCGAGCATCTGAAGGAATACGTGATCCTTTTCTGCGGGCTGGTAGCCATGGCGCTGGTTTCCTGCACAGCCTCCTGGGCGCTGTGTGCGCTGCTGCGGCTGGGCCTATGGCCTTCGCTGATCGTCAACGCCTGCATCAGCTTCGCCCTGCCCAATCTCCTCTTCTTCGCCGTCTACGGCCGGAAGCCCCTGTTCAGGGAAAGCATCGACCAGATCCGGCGCGTGCTGCTGAAGTAACCAATCCGATCGAATCATGGAAAAGAAGGTGCAAACATGTATAAACGGAGAATACGCGGCTGGTCTCAGCATACCGACTTTATGGCTCTGGACAGCCTCTGTGCCTTTGTCAGCCTGCTGATCGCCTTTTTGCTGATCGAATCGAAGGCGGCGCTGTCCACCCGCCCCTTCTGGGGGATCGTTCTGCAAACCCTGCTGGTGAACCTGTTCGTGATGATCGTCCTGGACACCTATCACAGCGTACTGCATCATTCGGCCTGGGACGAAATGGGCCGGCTTCTTTCCCAGGCAGGCTATCTGGTGCTCATCCTGCTGCTCTTCCAGCTGCTGAATCCGACGACGGAATTCGATCTGTCCAGAATCCTGCTCATCGCGCTGCCGCTGTATATCCTGACCTGCTTCACCATGCGGCAGACCTATAAGGGCTTTTTGAAGAAAAAGCATCACATCCTCAACCGCCATTCCCTGCTCATCGCCCTGGAGCCCTCCCAGATTCCCACGGTCATTCCCCAGATTCTCCGCTCCAATTACGGCGTCTACCGTTTCACGGGCATTGTCCTCATGGGAGATGAGCCCTCCGAGGAACAGGCGCGGCAGGCGCTCCGGGCGCTCCGGAACCAGTATCCGGAGGTCGAAACGATCCCCATCGTGGCCACAGGCGAAACGCTGGAGCAGTATCTGACCAACAACTGGGTGGATGAGGTGTATCTGGACGTGCCCCCCAGGGCCGATATGCCCGTGGAGCTGATCAACAGCCTGATGCGCATGGGCATCACCATCCATACCGCCCTGACGAATCTGGACGACATCGAATCCAGGCATAAAAACGTGGAATGGATCTGCGGTCATCTGACGATTACCACCTCGCTGGGCTATATCACGGGCCGCGATCTGTTCCTGAAGCGGCTCATGGATATCGCGGGCGGCCTGGTGGGTTCACTGCTTACCCTGATTCTCATTCCGCCCCTCGGCCTGGCCATCTTTCTGTCCGACCCGGGCCCCATCTTCTTTAAGCAGACCCGGATCGGCGAAAACGGAAAGAAGTTCCAGATCTACAAGTTCCGCAGCATGTATATGGACGCGGAGAAGCGCAAGAAGCAGCTTGCGGAGCAGACCGGTCAGGAGGATCAGCTCATGTTCAAGATGGAGCATGATCCGCGGATCATCGGCCAGAAGGAGATTTCGGAGGGCAAATGGAAAAAGGGAATCGGCGGCTGGATCCGCGATCTGTCCCTGGATGAGTTCCCCCAGTTTTTCAACGTCCTGAAGGGAGACATGTCCCTGGTAGGCACCCGTCCGCCCACGGTGGATGAATGGGAGCGCTACGAGCCCTTCCATCGGGCCAGAATGTCCACCCGCCCGGGAATCACCGGCCTCTGGCAGGTCAGCGGCCGCAGCAAGATCCGCGATTTTGACACGGTGGTCCGCATGGACCGGGAATACATCGAAAACTGGTCTCTCCGGCAGGATGTTCAGATCCTGTTCAAAACTGTATGGGTCGTCCTTTCGCGAAAGGGCGCCATGTAGAATCAAACCGATAAGCGGACGCAACGGCGCCGGCCCCTGGGGGCCGGCGCCGTTTAAAAATACATCAGGAAAACAGTT
>JAFRGU010000058.1 GCA_017433675.1 Clostridia bacterium | reverse complement strand
TGAGGGCCAGGGACTTTCCGGCTCCTTCCTGTGACATCACCATCTCCAGCAGTTTCTTCAGATCATCCCTGGAAATCAGTTCCTCCTGGGCTGTACTGACAGACAGATAATCGCCGCAGACAAATCCCGTGCTGTCCGGGATCCGGATCTTGTACCAGCCGTTCTCCTCACCGAGGACCTCCACGATGGAGCCGTTGCGCAGCTGGTCGATGATGTCATAATCCGTGCTGCTGCCGGTGCGGACATTCAGGACATCGCCGTTCGTGGTGACAGTCCCGGTCTGCTTTCCTTCCTCCTTGCCCTGCAGCTTTTCCATCAGGGTCAGGAGCATCTCCACATTGGAAACCGGAATGGTAAGCTCACTGCCGCTATCATCCGTGATGGTCACCGACCGGTCGATTGTTCCTTCCGGCTGCTTTGTTCCCGTAATATCCTCGACAGGATTGGCAGTTTCTGCCGGTTCTCCCGTTGTTCCGGAATCAGAATGATCAGATTGTGAAGTTTTACTCTCCTCCGTCTGGATATTATTATCCGGACTTCCGATCTCCTCTGCCGGGATTACTCCATCTGCATCGTCGAACTCCTCAGCGTAGATAACTGTTTCCTCTGTGGTACCGCCTGTATTTTCCCCAGTATTTGCAAATGCCGGAACGCTCATGGTTCCGGCACTTAAAATCATCGCTGACAGCATTGCGATCAGTCTCATTTTCTTTCTCATGTCTTATTCATCCTCCTCGTTCTGATGGATCACAGCCGCAGCATCCCCGACGGGAGCGGCCCGAAATGCTTTTTTGATCAGTTCCGCAAGGTCTTCCGGGGACAGGTTTGCCGCGTGTACCATGTCATGGATGCAGGTGTTCTCCGCCTCCCGGTACCTGCGCTCCAGATCCTTTACCTTCTTATCCCATTCGTCCCGTTTGGCACGGGCTTTGGAAAGCTCCGCACCGATCTTTTTCAGTTTTGTATCGTCCAAAAATCATCCCTCCTTATGGCAACCTGCAGTAACACATGAAATGTGACCTGAAATAGTCAGAGTTGACCGAGGCATACTGAATAGGCGACCCGCAGTGAATCATCATTCCGTCACCCACGTAGATACCGACATGCGAAGCGCCCACCGTGTCATAGGTTCTTTCAAAGAAGATGATGTCCCCCGGTTTCGCCTCACTGGGCGGGATCGCCGGCAGCATCTGCCGAAGGCCTTCCGCTGTCGTCCTGCCTACATTCCAGCCATTGCCGCAGTTGTTGATCACCCAGCATACAAAGCCGGAGCAGTCAAAGCTGGTGGACGGGGATGAACCGCCCCACACGTAAGGGTATCCCAGGTATTTCTCCGCTTCATGGATCATCTTTGCGAACTTCTCGTCAGTCAGGGCTTCTCCGGGGATCGTGTACTGGATCCCTCCGCCCGGTGTGACATACATGCTGTCCGGGAAGAGATAATCGCGGTTGCCCTTCTGCTGAACCAGCAGCCGGTAGCGCTCCATCTGGTCATCCGTCAGGCCCCAGTTTTCGATCACGGTCTCCAGACTGTGGTTCGTGATCTCCACAGTCAGGACCCTCTTCGTGATCGTCTGCGTCACTTCAACGGTATTGGAGCCGTTGTCGTCCGCCACATAGGCTTCCCAGGTCTGATGTCCATGGTTTGAAGCAGCTGAATGGCTGTCATAGTAAACATCAAACTGCACACCGTACCGGTCAAAGTTGCCGGTATCCTCCACTGTATACTCCACGCCGTTCATCACAACCTTTGTTCCCATGGGGACAAAGGGATTGTAAGCATCCACGGCAATCGTGTGATTCGCGGTCGGATATACGCCGCTGGCTGTCGGCCCGCCGGACCAGATCCCGCAGCAGATCGGGCAGTTGCAGTAACCGCTCGTCACCACCTGGCCCAGGGATTCCCCGACGCGTACCTGCCGGGTCTCCGTCACGGTTTCCGTGTGATGGCTGGTGGAATACTCATACTGCGCCGCAAAGAGTTCCCGGAGCGTCCGCTGAACTTCCGCCCTTGAATAGTCCTCATAAAGAACTGTCAGGAAAGCCGCCAGGACATAAGGGTTATGGCCGATCTCCGACATATCAATGTCGTACTCGTCATAGTCCGGATTGTCCTCCTCGATCTCCCGGATCCGTTCCCGAAGGGCTTCTTCCATGGCACTGTAATCCTCGTCCGCGCCCCGGATATCCTCATCTTCTGCTGTATAAGAAGTACCGATGACCGCATTTCCCGTCCCGCCGAAAAGCATGGAACAGGAAGACAAAGAACCGGAGATCAGGACAATGACCATGGCAAGGCCTCCGATCACCAGAAGGATATGGCTGTGCTGCTTTATAAAATTGGCAGCGACCGTACCGATATCTTTGGTTTCCTTCACGGCCTTTCCGGCACCGGCTGCCGCCCCGGAGCTTCCGACCGAAGATGCAGCAGCCGTTCCGGCAGATGCCTGTCCGGCCTTGATCGCCGCATACTCCTTTTTGACAGCCTGCTTCTGCCGCCACCTCGAGATCGGATTCGTAGCCGCCTGCGGGTTTTCTGCCATCCGCTTCTTATACAGAGCCTCAATATTGGCCTTGTCCGCCCTGCTCTCCAGTTTTGCTGCCTGCTTATAGGCCTTCAGCTTATGGCTGTACCGGACGGTATCCGCTGTCTGCGCCGCGGTCTCCGCTGCCCCTTCCGTTTCATTCACGGCCTGCACACCCACGTTGTCGTCCTCATGCTCAGCGACTTCCTGGTGGACTTTAGCCGTTGCGGAAAAAACAGCACCTTTCATGATGACTTTCTGTTTCAGGGCAGTCGGCGCTTTTACTTCCTCCACGATCTCTTTCTTGCCGAAACGAAGCTTGGCACCCTCTGCTTCCGCAGATGCCTTCTTGGTACGCACTCGGATACCTTAACCCGTTTCAAAGCGGACTTGATGTTTGCCAAAACCCATTCACCCCCTGTATCAGTATCTTAATGCTCAAACATTAGGATTATAGTACATTGATCAGAGGAATGCAAGCATTATTTTTCCTGTTTTTTCCGAGGATCAGGGCGTTCTTTACGGCTCCCCGCGCCGCTCCGGAAACGGCATGCGCGGAACGGGAAGACGGAGGTTTCAGCCCGGGATCGGCGCTCCGGCAGGGGGAGCAAGAATTCACATTTCTGTTGAAATTCGAGATTGACTAACAGATAGGCGGTGGATATAATAAGGAAGGTGGTTAGCACTCAACTGTTATGAGTGCTAACAAACGGATTGATCAGATATATTTTGCAAGGAGGCATAGTTGATATGAAACTCAAACCATTGGCAGACCGTGTAGTTCTCAAGAGCCTTGAGGCGGAAGAGGTCACAAAGGGCGGCATCATTCTCGCCAGCACAGCAAAGGAAAAACCGCAGACTGCGGAGATCATTGCTGTCGGCCCCGGCGGC
>JAFRGU010000057.1 GCA_017433675.1 Clostridia bacterium | reverse complement strand
GTGGCTGGACTGGGCCGTGCTGTCAATCCCCATGGGGCTGGCGCAGGGATATTCCATCCATGCCTCCCAGTGCTACGGTGGAAAACAGTATGCGGAACTGAAAAGAACCGTTGCACAAAGCTATCTGATCTCCGCAGCAGTGACAGTCGCACTGGAGGCAATCAGCCAGACGCTGCTGCGTCCTGTGCTGACATGGATGAATTCGCCGGAGGAAACCATTCATCTGACAGAGAACTATCTGCGAATTATCTATGCAGGCCTGCCGGTGGTGATGTGCCTGAATGTGTTCAGCGGCTTTCTGTACGCGCTGGGAAACAGCAGAACGCCTCTGCTGGCTCTGGCCTGCGCCACGGCGATAAACATCGCTCTGGACTGGTGGTTTGTCGGTTCCCTGGGCCTTGGCACTAACGGCGGCGCGTATGCGACCGTGATAGCACAGGCGGTTTCCGCCGGAATCTGTCTGGCTGCGGTATTGAAGATTCCGGAACTTCGCCCTCAGCGGGTCGATTACCGTCCTGACCGGATAGTGATTCGAAAACTTGTTCGGCTCGGATTCCCGATTGCCTTTCAGAACCTCATCATTTCACTTGGAGGGCTCATACTGCAAGGCGTGGTCAACGCCTTCGGATTCGTCTTTATGGCCGGGTACAACGCGGCCTCCAGGCTGCAGGGACTGGTGGAAATCGCAGGATCTTCCCTGGGGAGCGCGGCGGGTACCTTTACCGGGCAGAATTATGGCGCCGGAAGAATGGATCGTGTAAGGCTGGGGCTGCGGCGTTCAGCACAGATCGGTTTTCTGCTCGCGCTTACCGTCGGAGGGCTGATGACAGTATTCGGAAAGTCCATTCTTTCCCTGTTTATCCGGGATGAGGCGGAACTGGCAGATCAGGTGCTGGCGATTGGATATGATTTTCTTCGGGTGATGGCAGCCGGGTTGCCCATGCTGTATCTGCTTTTTGTTTACAGAACTACCCTGCAAGGCTTGGGCGATACAGTGATGCCGATGATTTCCGGCTTTTTGGAATTGGCGCTGCGTGTTGGAGCAGCGCTGCTTCTTCCTGCGATTCTGGGATATTGGGGAGTTTATCTGGCAGAGATTGCAGCATGGATTGGTGCGGGAGCTTTTCTGATCATGGTCTGTTATCATCGACTGCACAGGCTGACAAATACCGTGGAAGAAACAAAATGACGCGATATTGTTCCCTAAGATTTACTCACCTTTCCGGTTTGATGGCTCCCTTTTGGAAAGATATTTCGGAAGTTAACAAGCGAGGAGATCCGCCAGGATCCCCTCGCTTTGCGATCGCCGTTACCAAAGTTGCTTCGCTCCTTTGACGGCTGTAGCATGGGAGGCATTCGCCGCGAATGGCTCGGCGCTACCAGCGCTGAAGCGCTGACGCCGGCATGGGCGATCTGGTACCAGCGCTGAAGCGCTGACAGATCTGCCTGAAGCGCGGATGCCTCCGCATCACTGCTCAGTTATCGTCGCCGCGAGCAGCGTATACGTCACATTCGTCGCGGTCCGGTCATAGGTCCGGTCCGGGGCCTTCTGCGGGGATACCCC
>JAFRGU010000056.1 GCA_017433675.1 Clostridia bacterium | reverse complement strand
GCTTCTGTTCCTTTTTATATTGGTCATATTCAAACTGGGCCCGGTCCCGCCGGCGGATTCGCTCCGCCTGAAACGCGTCATAGCCTCCCGGAAAATCCGTGATCTCCCCGTCTTCCAGCTGCCAGATCCGGTCGCAGAAATGCCGCAGCAGAGCCCGGTCGTGGGAGATCAGGATCAGCGATCCCGAAAAAGCCTCCAGCTGTTGATAAAGCAGGTCAATTCCGGCTTCATCCAGATCCGTCGTCGGTTCATCCGCCATCAGCAGATTGGGTTGTGCAGACAGTGCCGCAGCAATCCGTTTCCGTGTCCGTTCTCCGCCGGACAGGCCTGACCGGGCATCCTTCGTCTGAAACAGGGAACGAAGCTCTCCTTTGATCTCCGTTTCCTGCTCTTCTCCCTGCTGCCGGATCACAGCCACCCGGCCCATGCGGCGAACCACGCCTTCCTCCGGTTCACGCTCTCCGCTCAGCAGGCTCAGAAGGGTCGACTTTCCCGCGCCGTTTGCGCCGATCAGTCCGATTCGTTCTCCGTCATAAACCCGGAGAACCGGAATCTGGAAAAGCATCCGGTCCCCATATTCCATCCGGATATTGTTTGCCTCAAGAAGCAGTTTAGCCATTCATTTTCCCTCCATCAGCCGTGGAGGCGGAAATGCGGAAAAGCAAAACAAAAAAGACGTCTGGCTTTTGCGAAAATCACAACCTCCAAACGGCATCGTAACCAGCCCCTGTGCTAATGCGCACAGAGGATTGTTCACAAAGCCGAATGTCAGTCGTTCTTCCTCATCAGCAGCCAATGCCCGTCCTTTCCTTTCAGTGCATTCATCATACGCTTTTCATCCCGCGCTGTCAAGGCTTGTACTCTGTTCTCCCGGATGCTACAATGGATCTGCTTTCGTGTTCAAGGGATTTTACATAAGGATCGTTCCGCGCCGGATCTCGAACCTGTCTTCCCCGTGAGCACCCGGATTTTTCTCCTTTCAGGAGGCACGCATGGATTCACGAATCACGCATCCCTTCGGTCCGCTTTTTAACGAAAACAGCCGGGTTCTAATTCTCGGTTCCTTCCCGTCGGTCAAATCCCGCGAGCAGCAGTTCTTTTACGGGCATCCGCAGAACCGATTCTGGAAAGTGCTCGCCGCCCTGTATCATCAGGACCTTCCCCGGACCATCCCGGAGAAAAAAGCCCTGATTCTGGATCATGGCCTGGCCCTGTGGGATTCTGTAGCCAGCTGTATCATTACCGGTTCCGCGGATGCCAGTATGAAATCGGTTCAGCCGAATGATCTGTCTCCGATTCTGGATTCCTGCCCAATCGGCCGGATTTTCTGTAATGGAAAGACATCCTGGCGGATGTATGAGAAGCTGATTCAGCCCGTCACCGGCCGGGAAGCAGTCTGTCTGCCCTCGACCAGTCCGGCCAATGCCCAGTGGAGTCTGGAAAGGCTGATTGATGCCTGGGCTGTCATTTTGGACTGAAGTGCTCCTTTTCAAAGCAGCGATGCTGGTATCGCTGTTTTTTGTCACGCTTTCCGGATCAGTCGAAGGGTCTTCACCTCAAAGGGATGAAAATGAAGCGTGATGCACCCTTTGTCAGGCAGCAGCTGATCTGCTGCGTTTTCCAGCATGTCACAAAGCATCACTCGCTGAAGCGGCAAGTGGATAATGAGTTCGCAGGTGGTATCTGCCTGCTTGGCTTCGTACATCCGCAGGATCAGATCCCCGCTGCCGTCTTCCGCGGGCTTGACGGTGTCAATCAGGATATTCGCCCGATTCACCTGGAATGCGCTGAAGGATTCACACCCTCCCTCTGCTGTTTGCAGCGGTACGTTCAGATCGCAGGCTTCACGCACGACGGGGCTCTCCAGGAAAGGGCCTTCCCACCCAAGGAAAGCATACCTGAATTCATGCTTCCCGTTATCCGCCCGCATTTCCGGGCATGCGGCGGCGCGAAGCAGGGAAAGCTGCAGAGCGCTGCCGTTCATGCTGATACCGTACTTGCAGTCGTTCAGCACAGCCGC
>JAFRGU010000055.1 GCA_017433675.1 Clostridia bacterium | reverse complement strand
TCCGTGGTCAGATGGCTCAGCAGCTCCTTCGCCGGCTTCTTGTTGATGATGCCCGGGCGTTCCCATTTTTCTTCGTTGGGCAGCTCCACGTATCCCAGCACGAAGTTGAATTTCTTTTCCTCGCCCGCTTCCAGATGCACCTTGATCTGGTGCGCCGCCATCGGCTGCCATCCGGAGGCGATGGAATTGCCCATCTTTCCGGTCAGCACGGCCCGAGGATTCTCAAATCCGTTGTACAGGCCCAGGAAGGTTTCCATGTCCGTATCGAACCCGTCGATCGGCGTGTTCACGGCGTAGAAGGAGTAATGGTTCCGGCGCTCGCGGTATTCCGTCTTGTGGTAGACCACGCCATTTTCAACCTCGACCTCGCCCGTGGAAAAGTTCCGCTGGAAGTTGAGCATGTCATCCTGCGCGTTCCACAGGCAGAATTCGACGAAGCTGGTCAGGATTACGTCTTTGGCGGCTCCGCTCTCGTTCTTCAGGGTGATCTGGTGCACTTCCGCGTCAAAGCCCATCGGTACGAAGCTCAGCTGTGTTGCGACGATGCCGTTTTTCTTCCCGCGGATGATGGTGTATCCCATGCCGTGCCGGCAGCTGTATTCATCCAGCTCTGTCTGGGTGGGGCGCCATCCGGGATTCCACACCGTCTCCCCGTCCTTGATGTAGAAATACCGCCCGCCGTTGTCCACCGGCATATTGTTGTAGCGGTACCGCGTGATGCGCCGCAGCCGGGCGTCCCGGTAGAAGCAGTATCCGCCCGCGGTGTTGCTGATGATGCCGAAAAACTTTTCGCATCCCAGGTAGTTGATCCACGGATAGGGGGTGCGGGGCGTCTCAATCACATACTCCCGCGCCTTGTCGTCAAAATGCCCGAATTTCATGGGAACTCCTCCTTATAATGCTTCTTTTTCCTTTACTCTTCCTTTTCCTTTCGTTTCCGGAACCATACGACGCCTTCCAGCCCCAGGCCTGCAAGGAAGGCGATATTCCCGATGATGGCCATCCACTGCCCCGTGGGCGTGTGAATGTTCAGCCCGATCAGAAACAGGATCAGCCCCAGGATCCACAGGCCGGCGCCGAGCGCCGGCAGCGTTTTGCTTTTCATGCCGTTCACCCGTTATACCCCTTCGGATTCATCGTCTGGAAATGGTAGGTATCCCGACACATGTCCTCCAGTGTCTTTTCCGCCTGCCATCCCAGCAGCTTCTTCGCCTTGGACGGATCCGCGTAGTTCTCCGCGATGTCCCCCGGCCGGCGTGGAGCGATGACATAGGGGATCTCCACATTGTTCACCCGGTTAAACGTCTTCACCAGATCCAGCACGGAGTACCCCGTTCCGGTTCCCAGGTTAATAATCTCGCATCCGGTCCGCCCGGCGGCGAAATCGCACGCCAGCACATGCCCCCGC
The DNA here is from genome assembly GCA_017433675.1 of Clostridia bacterium. Classification (GTDB taxonomy): domain Bacteria; phylum Bacillota; class Clostridia; order Christensenellales; family Aristaeellaceae; genus Aristaeella. The sequence goes on along the minus strand of JAFRGU010000055.1, from coordinate 6,412 downwards.
GCCAGATCCACCACATGGATGTAATCCCGCACGCCGGTACCGTCCTTCGTGGGATAATCGTTTCCGAACACGTTCAGGTGATCCAGCTCGCCCACTGCGACCTTCGCGATATAGGGCATCAGGTTGTTGGGAATCCCGGAGGGATCCTCCCCGATCAGCCCGGAGCTGTGCGCCCCGATGGGGTTGAAGTACCGCAGCAGCACCACGCTCCATTCCGGATCCGCCGTGACCTGCCCCTCCAGGATCTTCTCAATCATGTACTTCGTCCATCCGTAGGGGTTTGTGCATCCGAGGCTCGGCATATCCTCCCGGTAGGGCACGATGGGCTGATTCCCGTAGACCGTCGCGGAAGAAGAGAACACGATCCGCTTCACGCCGTGGGCCTGCATAACCTCCATCAGCGTCATCGTGGAGTCGAGATTGTTCCGGTAGTACCGCAGCGGCTGCGCCACGCTCTCGCCCACTGCCTTCAGCCCGGCAAAGTGGATCACCGCGTCAAAAGCGTTTTCATCGAAAATCCGGTTCATCGTTTCCGCGTCCCGGACGTCCGCTTCGTAATGCTTCACAGGGTGTCCGACGATCCGCTCGATCCGGCGGATCGCTTCCGGGCTGGAGTTCACGTAGTTGTCGACGATGATGGCTTCATGTCCCGCCTGGCAGAGCTCCACACAGGTGTGGGATCCGATGAAGCCGGCCCCGCCGGTCAGAAGAATTTTCATGCTGTTCCCTCCTCTGGCGATGATCCGCCGTCCGTTCCGGGGTTTTCGCCGCAGCCGCAGCTTCCGGCAGCTGATATACCCGGATCATTTCACGTCTTACAGCGCCGCCGGATAGTCTCCCCGGTCATGCAGCATTTTCAGCTCGCCCATCACGAAAGCCTTGTCTTCCTTGTAGGTGATTCCGAACCATACGGCGTCCGTGCTCAGCACCTCCACCTTCAGCCCGTCCCTGTGCATCATCATGTCCACCAGGGATGGCAGCACGAATTCCTTCTTCAGCGGATCCCCGTCTCCCTCCTGCAGGAAAGCGCTCAGGTATTTCTCCGCTTCGTCGAAGAAGGAGGGTGCGAATCCCCAGAAGTTCATGGATACCAGCGCATTGGGATCCAGTATCACGCCTTCGGGATTATCATTGATATCCCGGATTGTGCCGTCCGGGAAGGGCAGAATCTTATAGGTCTCGACAACCTTCTCCAGGTTTCCGTCCCCGTCCTTGCTGCACACGCCCCGGGTCACATGCCCGTTTTCAGAGATCGTGTTCTTCAGGTAGTAGGCCACCATGGACGCTTTTCCCGTGGTTCCCTGCAGCCGGTGCAGGCTGCCCGCCATAGCCTTGAAGGCATCCTTGCCGTAATAGTCATCTGCGTTGATGACCGCGAAGGGCTCGTGAATCTTGTCCCGCGCGCACAGCACCGCGTGCACCGTGCCGTAGGGCTTGGTCCGGTCCGCCGGCGCCTGGAATCCGCCGGGCAGGGAGTCATATTCCTGGTAGGCGTATTCCACCTGAACCTTCCCGGCAATCTTGTTCCCGATCATTTCCCGGAACAGCTCGTCCATGCTCTTCCGGATGACGAAGACCACCTTGTCGAATCCCGCCTCAATGGCGTCATGAATGGAATACTCCATCAGGATCTCCCCGTTGGGGCCGATCCGGTCAATCTGCTTGTTGCCGCCGTACCGGGATCCGAGCCCGGCCGCCATAATCAGTAGTGTCGTATTCATTGGAAATCCTCCTTTTTCTCCGTTGCGAAGGTGTCTATCGCTGCAGAAATGCTTTCCGGCTTTTCCGGAAAGCCCTGCGTTGAAGCGTGTGCCGGTTTGCTGCGTCTCCTCCGTCTTGACGTCTGCCCTGCCCCGGGGGTGTCTGCCGGGGGAGCCACAAACCCCTGGGCGGAATCGGGGCGGAAAATCACCGTAGCGGTCCGCATCAGCAGCTTGACATCCAGCCAGATGCTGAAGCTTTCGATATACATCAGATCCAGCATCAGCTTGTCTTCCGGGGTGGTGTTGTATCGTCCTTCGATCTGGGCGAATCCCGTGATTCCGGCCTTCATCTTCTCCCGGTATACGAAGTCCGGCAGATGCGCCTTGTACCGGTCGATGTTGCTGATCATTTCCGGCCGGGGCCCCACCAGGCTCATCTCACCCAGGAAAACGTTAATGAACTGGGGAATCTCGTCCATCCGGAACCGGCGGATCACCTTTCCCACCTTCGTGATCCGGGGATCGTTGATAGCGGTGGAAACCTGGTTGTTGTTCATGGAATCCGCCACCGTCATGGTCCGGAATTTGCGGATCGTGAACGGACGCCCCCGGATGGTCAGCCGGGTCTGTTTGAAAATCACCGGCCCATGATCCTCCATGTGGATTGCCAGCGCGATGACTGCAATCAGCGGGGATAGGATAATCATGGCAATCAGGCTGAGAATAATGTCGCCGATCCGCTTGGTCGCCCGCTGGAAGAAGCTCATCTTGTAGTATTCTATTTCCAGGAACGGCGCGTCGTCGACAATCGCCGGGCGGCTGTTGGCCAGGATCGTCTCCTGCAGCTGTGCCTTGCACATGATATCTTTCCGGTTATCATAGCAGATCTTCAGCAGTACGGCCTTGTCCGTTTCCGGCATCTCCGCAAGAAAAACGACCTCCGCGTTGGCGATCCGGGCCTGGATATCCGGCGCGGAATACAGCGCGCAGTCCTCGACGCTCCATTGCAGCCGGTATCGGCCGATCTTGCTCCGCAGCGGCAGCTCCTGATCCCAGTTTCCCAGCACCAGCAGAACCCGCCTCGGCGGATGGAATTTGAAATACAGGTCGTTCCCCACCCGCACGAACAGGATGATGATCCCGGTCTGCAGCACCAGCGCCAGCAGCAGATACAGAAAATCCGGTCCGAACAGCACCAGCGTGGAATTGTAGTTCTCGTTTACGTTCATGATTTCCATCTGCAGATACGCCACCAGGTCGGTGATTACCGTCCCGGCGATCATCGCGGAAATCACGGGTTTCGATTTTTTCCGTCCGACGTCAAAACCGCCATACACCGCGTGCATGGCGATAATCAGCACCGCAAAGGTCAGCAGCGTCGTCGCAACCGTCCGGTTCAGGTGCCGCAGGTATACGTTGGAAAGGGAAAGGCAGGAGAAAAATACAACGGCGAGCAGGGCGTACAGCACCACGGTCATGGCGCCGATAGCCAGGTCGGACCGAACCTCGTGAAAGGACCGGGTCTTGGTCGCCAAGGGAATCCGCCTCCTCCTTTTTTCCTGCCGGTAATCATATCATAGAAGAGGCGGGACTGTCAATTTGAAAACCACTTTGAGATTCACTTCGAGATTCACGAGATTCACGGTTTTGAATCTCATATCTCCTTGTTTTTCGTAAGCGGTAGATAAAATCATACATTACAGTAATCCATCCAGTGTGAGATAATGTCTCCGGATCCCAAGAAGTCTCGTGACTTCCATAGAATTCTTGAGAATTGGAGGCAAACATGAACGGGTGGGACATTAAACGGGAAATGGCCATCCCAATATGGCAAGATCGGATTAAGGCATGCCGGGCCAGCGGAATGAGCATCGATCTGTGGTGCGCAGAGAACAATATTTGTCGAAAAACGTATTACAGATGGGAAAAGCTTTGTGTTGCCAGGGCACTTCAGGGCAAAGAAGGAAGAATAGCGGAGCCTCGTCATGAAAACACCATGATCAGAATCGATCCAATGACTCTCTCCAATAAGGAAGACTCAGATTCTCCCATATCCACTGCATCAGCTGAACTGGTCATCCATTTCGGATGCGTGAGCATGGATATCAGTCCCCAGATGTCGGTTTCCAGGATTGCCGAACTGGTATTTGCCCTGGACAGCCATGTTTGACTTCAGCCGGATCCAGAATTATTTCATTCAGACCGGATATACGGATATGCGACTTCAGATCGACGGACTGGTTGCCAAAGTTCAGCTGGAACACGGCCGTCAGATGGAAGAGACCTCCATATATCTGTTCTGCGGACGGAAGTCGGATCGGATCAAGGCTGTCTATTGGGACGGTACAGGGTACATCCTGCTCTACAAGCGTCTGGATGAGATGCGTTTTCAGTGGCCAAGAAACGAGAATGAGTTAAAGCTTCTGACACAACAGCAATTCCGGTGGCTCATGGAGGGTTTGTCCATCTCTCAGAGAAGTGCCTTTAGGGCAGGAAAACCAGGGACGGTTTTCTGACCAAAAACATTCAAAAAACAATATTTTCCAAAAGGACTCGAATCATTGCCTGTCGAATATATATAGTAGAAAGGCGGTGAGCAGTGTGGAGCAGGAAATGGTACCGAAAATCATGCTTGACATGGTACTGGGACAACTCTCCATGCTGCGTGAACAGATTGCCAAGTTACAGGAGACCATAGAAAAACTGGCGGAAGACAATCGCAGGAAAGACGCTATCATTGAGGAGAAGAACCAGATCATTCTGAACGCCAATCGGGCTAGATTTGGGCAGAGCAGTGAGCAGCGGAAATATGTTCTGAGCGATGGACAGCTCAGTATGTTCGAGATTGCCGGAGACGGCAATACTGAAACAACTGAAAAACCTGCGGAGAATCCGAAGACGGTGAAGATCGCAGAGCATGAGCGTAAGGCGAAAAGAACCATGGCCGAGTTTGCAGCGAGCCTCCGGGTAAAGGAAGAAATCGTGGATCTGCCGGAAGCCGAGAAGTTCAACGCGCAAGGAGAACCGCTCAAGTGTATCGGAAAGGTCGAGGTCAGATCCGAAATCATTCGGGAGCCTGAAAATGTGTATTTGCGAAAATACTACATTCTGTCATATGCCGATCCCCGAGCGGAAGCAGAGACTGGCGAGGCAGATATCAAGCAGGCGAAAGCGCCGACGCCATTGATTCCTCACAGCTACGCATCAGCATCTGCGGTAACGGATGTGTACATCAAGAAGTACGCGGATGCTTTGCCATTATACCGGCAGGAACAAATATGGAAGCGGCTGGGTGTGGATCTAAACCGTGGGACGCTGGCAAACTGGGTGATCACCACCGCAGACATGTATCTGAAGTTCATCTGGAAGAAGATGAAGGAAATCCTGCTTATGCTTCCGGTGATCCACGCAGATGAAACAGTCTTGCAGGTGAACAAGGAACCAGGACGAACACCACAGCAGGAATCCCGAATATGGGCTTACTCCTCATCGAAGAGAGCGAAACACCAGATCCGCCTCTTTCAATATGAGATGAGTCGAAAAGGGGCCTGCGCCACCAACTTTCTGGAAGGGTTCAAGGGAATTCTGCAATCGGATGGTTATAGCGGCTATGGCGTCATAGGCGAAATCATCCGGGCGGGGTGCTGGGCCCATATGCGCAGGAAGTGGCTGGAAGCCATGCCAAAGGGAGCGACAGTAGAAAACTCGAAAGCTGCGAAAGGCTATGAGTTCTGCGGCCGGATCTTTGACGTGGAAAGAAAGCTGGAAGATTTTCCCGACGCAGAGCGTGCTGCCAAACGGCAGGAATTGATCAAGCCGATCATTGATGAGTACTACACCTGGATCGAGACAATTTTCAAACCCAGCGGCAAGCTGAAGGAAGCAGTCACTTATGCAGTAAATCAGAAGGAATTCCTGTGCACATTTCTTTATCATGGCGAAGTTGAGGCGAGCAATAACCAAGTCGAGAATGCCCAGCGAGGGGTAGTTGTTGGCAGGAAGAACTGGCTGTTCTGTGATACTCCGAAAGGTGCCGAGGCCAGTGTGATTGCATACTCAATTCTGGAGACAGCCAAGGCCAACGGCTTGAATCCAGAAAAGTACCTGTTGCACATCTTCACAGTGTTACCAGATCGATTTGCGAAAGATCCGAAAGCAGATATCGAGGATTTGCTCCCTTGGAACGAAGAAATCATGGAGCTTTGCAAGTTAGGGGTATAGGTTTATTTATCGCTTACTGTTTTTCAACGGGTTCCCGTCGAGATTCAAACAGCACGTAGTCGTCGATCTCGCGAAGCACCCGCATGTGCGCGAAGTCGCCGCGCAGCGACTTGGGCGCGAACACCAGGCCGGGGCGATAGGCGTTCATGATCTGCCTGCGCATGTCCCCGGGCAGCCCCGCCGACAGCATCAGCATCGGGTGGCCGCCGTTCAGCAGCGCGGCATAGCCCGACAGCGCGCCGACGCTGTTCTCGCAAAGCATCATCGTCAGCGCCCCGGGTCAAACCCCGGAAAGCGAGCCCTGCAGCGCCGCCAGTTGATCGTAGCGCACGGTTACGCCGGTGTCGTCGACCATGGCCGTGTTGCTGCCGAAAGCGGCGAAATCCCATATCCTGTTCATCGTCATCGCCCTCCGTCCGCCTGCGCCAGCTTGTCAGCGACCATCTTAAGGCCCGCGCCGTAGGATTTCAGCCGCATGACCTCGCGCC
>JAFRGU010000054.1 GCA_017433675.1 Clostridia bacterium | reverse complement strand
GTCCGCCGGGCTGGAAACCTTTTTCCACGGCGATTCCCACGCCGACGACCTGCGCCTTCTGCTGTTCGCACAGGCTCATCATGCCCTTCACCGCTTCCCCGTCCGCCAGAAAGTCGTCGATAATCAGAACCCGGCTGCCCTCTGGCAGGTATCGCCGGTCGATCCGGATGCTGTTCTGCGTCTTGTGGGTGAAGGAATAGACCGGCGCCTGAACCATGGCGTCGTTCTGCACCACGGTCGCGCTCTTCTTGGCGAACACCACCGGGATATCCCCCAGTGCGTGCGCGGCCGCCACCGCCATGGCGATGCCGCTGGCTTCGACGGTCAGCACCAGATCCGGCTGCTCGTCCCGGAATTCCTCCGCCCAGGCTTCCCCCATGGAAAAAAGCAGCCCCGTGTCGATCCGGTGGTTCAGAAACATGTCCACCTTCACGATATCCCGGCCAATCCCGACTCCCTGCTCCTCGATGGCCTTCCGCAGCTGCTCCATATATTCCTCCTGTGATACCGGCATTTCCCGGGAAAAACGGATTGCCGGCGTTCAGGTCTCCCCGGAATGCCCGCCGGGGACATACCGGTTCCGTGCTTGGTCCCCGTCAGGGAGCGCCCGTCGCTAAGTCCGAACGTTCCCCGCGGGAATACCCGCATTATACCTGCAAAATCCGAATAATACAACCCCGTTTTCATGTCAAATATGTTAAAATTCAAGGTTTTTCGGACATTTCATTGCTGCCTGTCATTTTGTTGTTCGGTTTTTCCCGAAGGGGACAGCATTTGCTCTCCCCATTGCCGGTTATTCCGGATTCCTTTCGTCTTGAAGAATCCCTCCTTCTTTGCTATAATTTCTTCCGTTTGCGGGAGGAATGAAGTCATGCGCTGCAGCTGTAAGGTCTGTGAAGAGGAAATCTGGATGGTTCAGTCGGAAAGCGCCGCCCTGGGCTGCGTCTGTCCGGTCTGCGGTTACCGGTGTACAGACTGTCTCGGCACGGATACCGTCGTTCCCCGGGATCGGGTCGCCGCCCTGGCGGCGGATCCCCGGTTTGATCCCGACCGCCTGATGGAAGCCTTCGCTTCCCGGGACGGGGATGATTCCGCCCCTCAGGACGCGGACTGGATCCAGCGCTACGGCGGGTATAATAACAAATTTTGATTGGTCTGAATGAAACGAGGGGACGGCCCATTTCGTTTCAGCGAATGCTGAAGCGGACAGGACCGTCCCCATTTCATATTGAATCCGGACTCAGTTCTTTTTCGATTGCTGATTGTCCAGTGTGGACATAAACCAGGCGATCATAAACCCGATCACCAGGCAGACAATACTGGCAATCCAGGTTCCGCCGTTTGCCAGCGGGAAGCATTCCCGGTTCTGCATCAGCAGTGTAACAGGCGATCCGACCACCAGCCCGAAAATGGCGCAGAAGGTCAGCGCCGCATGCTCTCTGAGCAGATAATTCATCAGCTTCGCGATAAACACGATGCCAAGAACCAGGCCGATCGCGTAAGGTGCCAGAATCATCAGGCTGGACCAGTCCCTGCTCCGCAGATCATTCATGGCATTGATGACGGAATTGTAGTACCCCAGAAGCATCAGAATCATGGAACCCGAAACACCCGGAATAACCATGGTGGTGGAAGCAATCGCGCCGAGCGGAATCATCAGAAGAGCTGTGCCCAGGGAAGGCTCCACGGTTTTCACTTCCGGCGGATTCAGCAGGGGCAGCACCACCACCAGTGCCAGGAAAAGCAGGAAAAGAATCAGACCGGGGAATTTGGCTTCTCTCATGTTTACCCGCTTGAAAATGGCGGGAAGTCCGCCGAGGATTAAGCCGATGAATGCAAAATTGGTGGGAAGCCGGGTACCCGGGATCTCATCGGAATTCGTTCCCAGCAGGCTGCCGATGAGCGCGG
>JAFRGU010000053.1 GCA_017433675.1 Clostridia bacterium | reverse complement strand
CCTGTCTGATGTTTATTCAGCGGTTTGTATCCCGGGTGCTGGTGGGCGTGCTGGCGGCACTTGTTTTCCGGGGAATGGAAAAGACAAAAGCTCCGATGTATGTCCGGGGCATGATTACCGGCTTTTCCGCCGCATTTTTCAACACGCTGTTCTTTATGACCCTGCTGGTGCTGCTGTTCGGGCAGACGGAATTTATGCAGAACCAGATGGCCGGGCGGGGCGTTCTTGCTTATCTGATCGCTTCGGTGGGAATCAACGCGGTGGTGGAAATGATCGTGGCCGCGCTGGTGACCGGTGCGGCAGGCGTTGCACTGAAAAAAGCGCGGCTGATCTGACCGGGCATCCGGCAGCCGCCGGGGCGGCGAAATCCCCGGAACAAGCAGAAGGAGGAATCCCGGGATGATTCTGACGATGGACGTGGGAAACACCAATATCAAGACGGCGCTCTTTGACGGGAAAGAGATGGTCAAGTACTGGCGGATGTCCACCAATATCAAATCCACATCGGATGAATACGGCATCCGCCTGTCTTCCATGTTTCAGCATGAGGGGATCTCCACCTCCGAGGTGGAGGGGATCGTGGTTTCCTCTGTGGTGCCGACGATCAATTTTACCATTGAGCATATGCTGCAGAATTATCTCGGGCATACGCCGCTGTTCGTGGCTCCCGGCGTAAAAACGGGCATCAACATCCGGTACGAAAATCCCCGGGAGCTGGGCAGCGACCGCATTGCCAACGCGGTCGCTGCCTATGACGAATATGGCGGGCCCTGTATCTTTATTGACTTTGGAACGGCCACCACGTTCGGCGTGGTGGACGAAGGCGGCAGCTTTCTGGGCGGACTGATCTGCCCGGGTATCAAGCTGAGCAGTGAGGCGCTGGTGACCGGGACGGCGAAACTGCCCCGATTCGAATTTGTGCGGCCGGAAACGGTGATCGGCCGTACCACGCTGACAAACCTGCAGAGCGGCATGTATTACGGATATGTCGGCCTGGTCCGGAATATCGTCCGGAAGATTCAGCAGGAGCTGGGACGGGAAGCATATGTGGTGGCGACCGGCGGCATGGCGGTTCTGGTGGCGGACGAAAGCAAGGCCATCGACAAGCTGGACGGACTCCTGACCCTGAAAGGTCTGCGGCTGATCTACGAGCGGAACCGCGCCTGATCCGGGTATTGTTCCGGAAACAGAAGGATAATCAGAATTCATCAGACCGGCTGCCGGCATTTCCGAGGGGTATCAAAAAAGCAGCATTTCAGACTGGCGGGAAAAGGAGAATATCAGAGATGGTGAACTACAGTCTGCTGCAGGAGCAGATCCGGGAGATGATTCAAACGGATCCCTGGTATGTTCCGGCGATGAGCAACATCTCAGCGCTGCTGATGGAAACGCTCCCCGACCTGAACTGGGTCGGATTTTACGTATGGCGGAACGGACGGCTGGTGGTCGGGCCTTTTCAGGGAAAACCGGCCTGCATCCATATCCCGGAAGGGAAGGGCGTATGCGGAACCGCGCTGAAGGAGGACCGGACTCTGAATGTGCCGGACGTTCATGCTTTTCCGGGGCACATCGCCTGCGACAGCGCCTCCCGGTCCGAGCTGGTCATTCCGCTTCATGCGGACGGGAAGGCGGTGGCTGTGCTGGATATGGACAGCCCGACACTCTCCCGATTCACAACGGCGGACGAAGCAGCACTGAAAAAAGCAACGGAAATCATGGAAAACCTGCTGAACTGGGATGGAATATAAACGAAGGGCAGTTTCTCCGGCAAACAGGGAGGGCCGAAGCATATGGAAGCCTACGAGAAAGACGACAGGCTGATTATCAGGCTGGTGGGAAGGATTAATTCCGTCAACGCAGAGCAGACAGGTTCTGAAATTGACCGGATTCTTGCGGAACATCCCGGAAAAACCCTGTG
>JAFRGU010000009.1 GCA_017433675.1 Clostridia bacterium | reverse complement strand
GCCCTCCTGCCGCGGGACGGAGCTGCTGATCTCTGTGCTGTGCATGAGCCTTGTGGGCTTCGTGGAGGAAATGCTGTTCCGGGGCTTCCTCTTCAAGGCGCTGCTGGCAAAAGAGAAAACCGCAGCGGCGATTGTGGTCTCGTTCGTGACATTCGGTATGGGGCACATCGTCAACCTCTTTGCCGGACAGGCGAGCTTTGAAACCTTCGTCCAGATCGTGTTTGCGATCAGCTGGGGCTTTATCCTGACCATGGTGTTCTATAAGAGCGGAAGCCTGCTCCCCGGCATCCTCGCACACGCCATGATCGATGTGTTCTCACTGTTCGGAGCAGACAGCGCGCTGACCGATCGGATTTATGTCGGGGCGACCATCGTAACGGCAATCGTTTACTGCAGCTATCTGGCGAAACTGAAAAACACGGGACCGGCAGCTGATTGCTTTGACGGTCCTGAACGGGATCTGCGGGCTGATCATCAGCCATTTTGATAAACCGGTCTGGAATCGCCGCCTGCTGCTTACCGGCATGGCACTGACGATCGCAGGTGCAGCGGTCTTTATGCTGACCAGGCAGCCGTACGCAGGCATCTTCTGTCTGGCCATGCTGGTTGTGAAGGGCCTGCTGATCGGAAAGGGAGGGGGATTGCCATGATGCAGACAAACAGAATCAGAATCTATCCCGCGAGCAGGGAGCAGATGGAACAGGTTCTTCATGCCGAAGAGGATGAAGACCTGAGGAAAGCATACCGGGAAATGCTGGAAGGCTGCCTCTCGCATCCCGAACAGCGGGAATGGTATGCGATGTGGATGATCGAGAAAACAGACGGGACGCTTTTAGGCGACCTCTGCTTCAAGGGGATCGAGGATGACCGCAACCCTGAGATCGGATACGGAATCCGGGAAGCGTTTCAGGGACAGGGGTACGCAACCGAGGCGGTCAGGCTGGCACTGCAGTGGGCGTTTCAGCATCCGCAGGTATGCGCCGTCGAAGCGGAGACAGATCCGGACAATGCCGCCTCGCAGCGGGTCCTTTCCAAGTGCGGTTTTCAGGCAGCCGGAATCACAGGGGAAGAAGGTCCCAGATTTATCGTGTTCAGGGAGGGAAACATGAAGGCAAAAGACTATACGATCCGTTTGGAGAAAAAAGAAGATGCCGGAGCGGTGGAAAACCTGGTCCGGGAATCCTTCTGGAACGTGTACCGTCCGGGATGCAGCGAGCATTATGTGATCCATGTGCTGCGAGAGGATCCGGCCTTTGTAAAGGAACTGGATTTCGTCATGGAGAAGGACGGAAAACTGATCGGGCAGAATATGTTTATGAAGACGGTCATTGAGGCAGACGACGGCCGCGTGATCCCGGTTCTGACCATGGGGCCGATCGGGATTACACCGGAGCTGAAACGGAAGGGATACGGGAAAGCGCTGCTGGACTATTCCCTGGAAAAAGCCGCAGAGATGGGCTTCGGCGCTGTTCTCTTCGAGGGAAATATTGATTTTTACGGCAAGAGCGGCTTCGATTATGCCAGCAGGTTTGGAATCCGGTATCACGATCTGCCGGAAGACGCGGATTCGTCCTTCTTCCTCTGCAAAGAGCTGATCCCGGGGTACCTGGATGACGTCACGGGCGTCTATCAGACGCCGCAGGGCTATTACGTGGATGATGCCGATGTCGAGGAATTCGACAAAGGCTTCCCCGCGAAGGTAAAGCTGAAACTGCCGGGACAGATTTTCGGATAAACAGATATCGGGAGACTGAGACTCGAAAGCATGCTCCCTATACAGCGGGAAGGCGCTTCTCACAAAGGAGAAACGCCTTCCTGCTGTATAGGGATTTATTTATCTTTCTCTTCGTACGGCTTGTCCCAGGACCCGATTTCGATCAGAGTGCCTTCCGGGTCGGCAATGTAGCAGGTTCTCTGCCCCCAGGGTTCTGTCGTGGGTTCCAGCACCGGCTGGGCGCCGTTTTCCACGGCCTTCCTGAACGCGGTATCCACTTCTTCAAAGCTGTCGACATAGAGGGCGATTTCAAAATGCCCGTTCAAGCCCCTGACATACTCATACCTGTGGCCGGTCATCTTTTCAAAGTC
>JAFRGU010000052.1 GCA_017433675.1 Clostridia bacterium | reverse complement strand
GGTGATGGGTTCCTCAGCGCTCGCCATCACGGCGGGTACCAGCGCAAGGATCATCGCCAGCGCCATCAGGGTAGCCAGAAATCTCTTCATGTTTCTTTCCTCCGTTTTTATTTGGCATTTTTCATGCCATCTGATGGTGCTATTATGCCAATTTTGTAGTCGGTTCGCAATGGCAAATTCGGGAATGTATGCTCAGGTTTTGCTTTTATTTTTCTTTTTTCTTGCTGCAGCGGATTTCATCCCGCATGCTCACTTTCTGTTCATATCTGGCTGATTTTTGACTGTTTTTGCCATTTTTGATCGATTTTAATCATTTTTTGTCGTTTCCCCATTCCGAATCTCCGCTTCTGTTCAGCAATTCTTCAGCGTTTTTTTATTTCTGATATTGCGCAGACTGAGTAAATTCAATGGCCTGCGGGTTTCCCCGGTTAATTTGTGAAAAAAAGCTTATCTTTGGTCAGTATTGTCCGGCCGGTAAACATAATAATCCCTCACATTGCTGAAGTTGAATATCGTCACGCACGCTCCTTCCACGTCAAAGCAGAAGTATGTCCGCTCGTGGCACTGGACCTCCGTCTCCGCCGCGTCCCTCGGCACGCCCAGGAGACAGAGGCTCACGCCGCCGTCCGACCCCAGTGCCTTGGAGACCTTTTTGTCCCCGCTGCGTGCCGTCAGGCAGTCAAAGCGCTGGTAAGCCATCGGGTTTTCCCCGCTGTGAATCATCAGGGGATGATCCAGGTATCCCGCCAGCGCTGGCAGCTGCTCCTCCGTATATCCGTAGTCCCGCAGGGTGCCGATGCAGATCATCACGTGTCTTCCCGGGTGGTGCAGGGCCAGCACATCCCCGGGCGCCAGATTCTGCGCGACCTCCCGCCAGTCTTCCGGAAAGGGATTCGCCGCGCTGCAGAAAAGGTGCGTCCCCGCCTGGCAGTGCTTTTTGTCTCCCAGATCGTTCAGCGTTTCCTCCAGCGGCGTCCCGGCGTTTTTCATCGTTGTGGTCACATATCCCACGCAGTCCAGGCCGTAAACATAGATGCTGTCTTTCTGATAAAAGTCGTGGGTCCCCTGCCACTGCTTCCGGGTCGTGTATTCCGGCCAGCGTTCCAGGAGGATTTTGTCGTCCTGTCCGCCCCAGAAATACGGCACGCCCGCGGAAAACAGCGGCTCCGTCCCGGTGCCTGTCATCCGGCTGTACCGCAGCGCAATGGGATTGCCTGCCTCCAGCATGCGGAAGGCCTCCGTCAGGATCGGATGCGCCTGAATGCTTCCCGTATCCGTGGGAAGCTTCGCCGTGTATGCCGCCAGTGCATCTGTCTGCAGCAGGGTGAGCTTTTCCTTCAGGATATATCCCAGTCGTCCCCGGTGCCATACGGCGGCGTAATAACCATAGGTGCTGAATACATAAACACGCTCTCCCACTTCCAGGGTTTGCTCACTTTCCTCCGCCGGAACGAAAAGGTCTGCTTCTTCAGCCGTGATGGCCGGAGCCAGCACCGGCTCCACCGGCTGTCTGGGTGTTTTGGGGTTCACGTGGGGCAGCTTGAACATGATTCCGGCGGTCATATCCTTGGCGTTGCAGATCCGGACGGCTCCCTTGCTGACATATCCTGTCCGGCCGTCTTCATTCGTCAGCTGATAGTACTGATCCACGTGCCGGTCCGTTTGATACATCCGGTCCGTCTCCAGCGTCCACAGCACCGCCGCGTTTTCCTTCGGGCTTTCCCGCACCGGGGCCTCCTCCCCGGCGCACAGCCATGTCCGCAGAATCTGCTTGGTTTTCACGGCGTTTTTG
>JAFRGU010000008.1 GCA_017433675.1 Clostridia bacterium | reverse complement strand
GGTGCGGCGATGGAGGCCGGAGCAGCCGGGGAACAAGACTCACAGGAAAGCGGTGCGGGCACGGTGCGGGAACTGGACGCCCTGGTCGACGCGATTTTCCGCGGCGTGCCGGTGACGATGGAGCTCAAGCGGATGCCTCCGCTGTTTTCCAACCATGAGGAATATGAAATCTTCCGCCGTCGGCATGCCCGGGCCTCGGTGCCCCGGGCCAGCCTGCAAAACCATCAGGGGCCATGCTATCTGGGCATCGACGCCGGGAGTACCACAGCCAAGATGGCTCTGACCGACAGGGAAGGGCGGCTTTTGTGGACCTTTTACAGCGGAAACCAGGGGAATCCCCTGAAGACGATCATCAGCGCCCTCATCTCTCTGCGGGAGCAGATGCCGGCCAGAGCCTGGATTGCCCGGAGCTGTGCCACGGGATACGGGGAAGAATGGATGAAATCCGCCCTGCGGCTGGATGAGGGAGAGGTCGAAACCATCGCCCATGTCACCGCTGCCCGGTTCTTCGATCCGAAGGCGGACTGTGTGCTGGATATCGGCGGACAGGATATGAAATGCATCCGGCTGAAGGACGGCGCAGTGGACACGATCCTGCTGAATGAAGCCTGTTCTTCCGGATGCGGCAGCTTTCTGGAAAACTTCGCCACCTCCATGGGCCAGACAGCCCAGAGCTTCGCGGCGGCAGCCCTGTTTGCCCCGGGCCCGCTGGATCTGGGAACCCGGTGCACGGTGTTCATGAACAGCAACGTGAAGCAGGCGCAGAAGGAAGGGGCTTCCCTGGAGGATATCTCTGCCGGACTGGCCTACTCCGTGATCCGGAACGCGCTGTTCAAGGTGATCAAGCTGACCAGCGCCGGGGATCTCGGGGAGCACGTCGTCGTGCAAGGCGGGACCTTCCACAATCAGGCGGTGCTGCGCGCTTTTGAGCGGATCAGCGGACGGGAAGCGGTCTGCCCGGACATTGCCGGGATGATGGGCGCTTTCGGGGCGGCGCTGATTGCCCGGGGGCATGACCGGGGCAATCCTTCCGCGATGATTCCCCTGACAGGGCTGGAAGAGCTGACCTGGAAGACAGCCACCACCCACTGCGGCGGATGCGAGAACCGCTGCATGCTGACCGTAAACACCTTCCCGGACGGAAGAAGGCATATCACCGGCAACCGGTGCGAGCGCGGGCTGGGAAAACAGGCGGACGGGCAGAAGGGGCCGAACATTTTCGCCTATAAGCTGAAGCGGATGTTTGACTATACGCCGCTGGAGCAGGAGCGGGCGCCCAGAGGCGAGATCGGGATTCCCCGGGTGCTGAACCTGTGGGAGAACTATCCCTTCTGGCATACCTTCTTCACCCGGTTGGGATTCTGTGTGCGGGTTTCTCCGGTTTCCTCGCGAAAACTGTACAGCCTCGGCATGGAGAGCATTCCCAGTGAGAGCGAGTGCTATCCGGCAAAGCTGGCCCACGGACATGTGGAATGGCTGATCCGGGAAGGAATACAAACCATATTCCATCCCTCCGTCTTCTATGAAAAACAGGAAAACCCGGAAGCGCAGAATCACTACAACTGTCCCATGGTCTGCGCCTACCCGGAGAATCTGAAAAACAATGTGGAAAGCGTGGCTGACGGCAGCATACGGTATCTTCGCCCCTTCCTGGCATTTACGGACGAGGCGACGGTGACCAGACGGCTGATCCGCTTCTGCCGGGAGACCTGGGATATCCCCGCGGGGGAAACCCGGAAAGCGGTTCACGAAGCCTGGGCGGAGCAGCAGCGGGCCAAGGCGGACGTCCGGGCGGAGGGCGGAAGGATTCTCCGGTGGATGCAGGAAAACCGCCGGAAGGGGATTCTGCTGGCCGGGCGGCCCTACCACGTGGATCCGGAAATCCACCACGGGATCCCCGACATGATTGCCGGATACGGCATGGCGGTCCTCAGTGAGGACAGCGTTCCGGCGGATTTCCGGCCGGTGCGGCCTCTCCGGGTCAACGACCAGTGGGTGTACCATTCCCGCATGTATACCGCCGCCCAGTTCGCGGCGGAGCGGGAGGACCTGGAGCTGATCCAGCTGAACAGCTTCGGATGTGGACTGGACGCGGTGACCACGGATCAGATCAGCGAGATCCTCGGGCAGAGCGGGAAGATGTACACCGTGCTGAAGATCGATGAGGTGAATAACCTCGGCGCGGCGCGGATCCGGGTGCGGAGCCTGCTGAGCGCCGTCTGGACGCGGGACGAGCAGGGCGGGCGGACGTTGCAGCCGGTGAAGCCCTACGAACGCCGGACCTTTACGAAGGACATGCGGGGATACACGATCCTCGCTCCGGACATGAGTCCGATCCATTTTGACCTGCTGGAGCCAGTCTTCGAAAAGCACGGATACCATCTGGTCATTCTGAAGAACGAAGGGCGGGGCGCAGTGGATACGGGCCTCCGGTATGTGAACAACGACGCGTGCTATCCGTCCATCATCACCATCGGGCAGATGATGGAGGCGGTGCTGAGCGGCCGGTACGACACGAACAGGATCGCGCTGATGATGAGCCAGACCGGCGGATGCTGCCGGGCCAGCAACTATGTGAGCTTTATCCGGCGGGCGCTGGAAAAGGCCGGGCTGCCTCAGATTCCGGTCATCAGCCTGAACTTCATCGGCATGGAGACCAACGCAGGATTCCAGCCCTCGCTGGCTATGGTGGCGGACGCGGGAAAGGCGCTTGTGCTGGGGGACCTGCTGATGAAGTGCCTGTACCGGGTGCGGCCCTATGAGCAGGAAACGGGAGCGGCAAATGCCCTCTGCCTGCGGTGGCAGGAACGGATCATCCGGAAGGCGCTGGGCGGAGAAAGCCGGGAAGGGTATGCTGCGCTGTGCCGGTCGCTGGTGCAGGAATTCGATATGCTGCCTCTCCGGGAGGAAGAGCGGAAGCCGCGGGTGGGCATCGTCGGGGAAATCCTGGTGAAATACATGCCGCTGGCCAATAACCACCTGGTTGACGTGCTGGAGGGAGAAGGTGCCGAGGCGGTGGTGCCGGATCTGATGGATTTTGTGCACTATATGCTGTATAACCAGCAATATAAGACAGAATACCTGGGCGCGAAATGGACGGGGAAATACACCAGCGCGCTGGGAAACCCGGGGCTGCGGCTGTTCCAGAAGCCGGCAGCCGACGCGCTGAAGGCGTCAGCGCGCTTCACGCCCCCGATGGCGATCGAACACATCGCGGAGCTGGCGAAGCCCTTTCTTTCCATTGGGAACCAGTACGGAGAAGGGTGGTTCCTGTGCGGCGAGATGGCGGAGCTGCTGGAGAGCGGCGTGAACAATATCGTATGCATCCAGCCGTTTGGATGCCTGCCGAACCATGTGGTGGGGAAGGGCGTCATCAAACAGATGAAGAAGGCTTATCCCCAGGCGAATATCGCGGCGATCGACTATGACCCGGGGGCCAGCGAGGTCAACCAGCTGAACCGGATCAAGCTGATGATGACCCAGGCGAGGATGAAATAATAATTAACCTTTTTGGGAAATATTTGCAACAGGAATCACAGTTTTCGCGCCCGGATTCGGTTGACAGGCGTCGGAGACAGCTGATATAATTTTTCCAATCTGTAACGGAGCGGGTTTTCGGGCGGCGCGCCTGCCATCCCGGATCGCCCCGCGGAAAAGAAAAAAGGAGGAAATATACCATGAAAAAAGTGCTGGCTCTGGTTCTGGCGCTGACCATGCTGTGCGGCCTGATGGTGACGGCGCACGCGGACGACAAGATCAAGATCGGTATCTCCATCTGGAGTTCCACGGATACCCTGGGCAGCGAGTGCAAGCGGATTATTGACGCAGCCGCGGATGCACTGGGCGTCGAAACGATGTGGGTCGACCAGGCGCACATTTCCGAGCAGGTGACCGCTTCCGCCGAGACGCTGGCGATGGCGGACTGCGACGGCATTATCATCTGCAACAGCGCCTCCGCTGAAATGGGCAGCGTCATCAAGACCTGCGATGACAACGAGGTGTATGTGGCCCAGTTCTTCCGGGTGATTGACGAAGCCGCCAACCCCGAAGAATACGCACAGGCTTCCGAGAGCAAATACTATGTCGGCGCGGTGCATGAATCCGAGTTCGATAACGGCCGGACCCTGGTCACCATCCTGGCGGAGAAGAAGGGCTGCCGGAAGATCGGTCTGGAAGGCTGGGAACCCGGCGACGCCACCTTCCTGGGCCGCTGGGAAGGATACAAGGCCGGCGTGGAAGAATGGAACGCCGCCCATCCGGATGACACCGTGGAGCTGCTGGAGCCCCAGTACGGCCGGACCACGACCGACACGGGCCGCGCCACCGCGGAAGCCATCATCCAGGCGAATCCTGACATCGACGCGCTGATCGTAGCCGGCGGCGGCGGCGACACCCTGGTGGGCGCCATCGCGGGCATTGAAGCTCTGGGACTGACCGGCAAGATCGCTGTGGTTTCCACCGACTTCCTGCCCGACCTGGCCGAGCGGCTGACGGACGGCTCCATGGCCGCGGAATCCGGCGGACACTACGCGGATCCCTTCTTCGCTTTCCTGCTGGTCTACAACGCAATCAAGGGCAACTATGAAACCAGCACCGAAGGATTCTACAACATGGTGTTCCCCTATATGTTCGTTGCTTCTCCCGATGACTACGCCAACTACGCCGAATACTTCACCGGATCCGAGCTGCCCTACTATGCGGACGAAATCAAAGCTCTGGCCGACCTGAGCTACGACGAGCTGGCGGCTGCCTGCGCGGCGCTGTCCGTGGAGGACGTGGTTGCACGGCATACGAAATAAATCCTGTCAAAAACAGATTCTTTAAAAAACCCGGAGAGCGGAGGCCGCCAGGCGCGGCGGCCTCCATTTCCGCTGCACGTGCGGTCCAGATGACCAGACGAATCGATGGGAGCAGGTTGCAATGGCTGAAAAACTGGCGAAACTGAAGAAGAGCCGGGCATACGGGTTTGTGCTGCTCGGCGTCATGCTGATCTTCTTCTACAGCGTATTCAAGATTCTGACACCGGGTAATTTCGGTTCCCCGGAGAACCTATATTCCTATCTCCAGTCCTCCATTATCTATTCCGTCGGCGGATGCGGGCTGTATTTCATCGTGGTGATGGGCCTGTTCGATTTCGCTGTCGGCTCCAACATCGTGCTTTCCTCGATCGTGGGCGTGATCCTTTCCAAACAGTTCGGGTATGCCGGATTTGTCATCGGCTGCCTGGGGTGCGGGATGCTGATTGGCCTGCTGATCGGTTTTTTGTATAATCAGCTGAACGTTCCTTCCATGATCGTGACGGTGGGACTGATGCTGATCTTCGAATGCATCGCCGTCGTCGCCGCCGGAGGTGAAAAGCAGACGCTGGATCCCGCCCTGCGGTTTTTCAGCGGTGCGCCGGGAAACATGATCCTGGCCCTGCTGGCTTTTGCGCTGATGTATTTCATCCTGAACTATACCAAAATCGGCACCTACTGCAGCGCCATCGGCAGCAATGAATTCACAGCCCGGAACATGGGCATCAACGTGAAGAAATACAAACTGATCGGTTTCATGCTGCTTCATTTCTTTGTGGGGATCATGGCCATCCTGACGGTGAGCTATGGCACAACCATGACCGCGCTGACGGGAATGAGCACCATGAGCCGGAATTTCCAGCCGCTGATGGGCACCTTCTTCGGCGTGGCGTTCAAGAAATACGGCATGCCCATTACCGCCATCGTTGTGGGCGAATTCATTATCTCCATCATCTTCAACGGGTTTGTTGCCCTCGGCGCGCCCACCACAATCCAGAACGTGGTGACCGGCGCGGCCCTGCTGGTGATTGTCACCCTGACCGCCCGCGGCCGCAAGGGCAGCGTTGTAAAGTGAGGGCAGCAGAGATGGAACAGAAACATTTGCTGGTGGCGGAACACATTGATAAGCGCTTTGGCATTACCCATGCGGTGAACGACGTTTCCCTGACCATTGACGCCGGGGAAATCCGGGGGCTGATCGGCGAAAACGGCAGCGGTAAGAGCACCTTCTGCCAGATGCTGTGCGGCATCTATACCATCGGCGGGGGCACCTTCACCCTGGACGGGCAGGAGCTGCATATCCGGAATCAGGTGGAAGCCAACCGGGCGGGAATTTCCATCATCGTCCAGGAAATGGGTACCCTGTCGGGGCTGACCGTGGCGGAGAACATCTATCTCGGGCATGAGGAACCCTTCATGCACATGGGCATCAAGGATACACGGGCCATGAACCGCTCGGCGCAGAAGCTGCTTGATGAATACGGATTCGGCCGGATCCGGGCCGGACAGATGATCGACCAGTATAACTTTGAAGACCGGAAACTGGTGGAAATCGTCAAGGCGACCTATATGAAGCCTAAGATCCTGGTGATTGACGAAACTACCACCGCCCTATCCCAGAACGGGCGCCTGGAGCTGTACAAGATCATGGACGCGGTCCGGGCAGACGGACGCAGCGTGATTTTCATCAGCCACGATCTGGGCGAGGTTCTGTCGAGAACGGACACCGTGAGTGTGCTGCGGGACGGAGAATACATCGATACTGTTCGGACAAAGGACGTCAGCGAGGATGACCTGAAACGCCTGATGGTGGGCCGGGAAATCGGCAACGCCTATTACCGGACCGACTACGGTGAACCCATCAGCAGCGAGGTTGTCCTCTCTGTTCAGGATGTTTCCGTGCCGGGGGAGATCGAGGGAATCACCTTTGACCTCCACCGGGGAGAAATCCTGGGCTTCGGCGGGCTGAGCGAATGCGGAATGCACGAGGTGGGGAAGGCGATCTTCGGCGCCAGCTGGGACCGGACCGGCAAGGTCAGCCTGGCGGACGGGACGGAAATCAACGATATTCCCACCGCGATCAAGCATTCCGTGGCCTATACCTCCAAAGACCGGGACAACGAAAGCATCATCGTCAATGAATCCATCCGGAACAATATCGTGCTGCCCTCCCTGGAGGATCTGGCGCTTCAGGGACTGCTGTACGGCGGGAAACTGAACCGGTTCGCGGACAAGCACGCGAAGGATATGCAGATCAAAATGCAGAGCGTGAATCAGTTCGTATCCGATCTGTCCGGCGGCAACAAGCAGAAGGTGGTGCTGGCCCGGTGGATCGGCAAGGGGAGCGACATCCTGGTTCTGGATTCTCCGACACGCGGCATTGACGTAAAGGTAAAACAGGCCATCTACGCATTGATGGATGAGATGCGGAAAAACGGCAAGAGCATGATCATGATTTCGGAGGAAATCCCGGAGCTGCTGGGCATGTCGGACCGGATCTTCGTGATGAAGGACGGGAAAATCAGCGGGGAGTTCATGCGGAGCCCTCAGCTGAGCGAAGAAGACCTGATCGCGAAGATGGTGTAAGGAGGCGAAGCGCATGGAAAAGCAGAGGAAACAGGAACAGCAGCCTTCCAGGGTGCGAAGCTTTCTGACCGGAGATACCTTTAAGGCGCTGCTGCCGCTGATCGGCTTCGTAGTCATCATCCTTGTGATGAATATCATGACGGAAGGAAGAATCCTGCAGCCCAAGAAGCTGCGGCTGCTGCTGAGCCAGATCTATTATCCGACCATTGTGGCGACGGGCGTATTCTTCATCATGACCCTGGGGTCCATCGACTTTACGGAAGGATCCACGCTGGGCGTCGCCTCCATCGTCGTCAGCGCCCTGTCATTCACCAGCATTCCGCTGGCCATTCTGGGCGGTATTCTGACAGGCGCGGCCATCGGCGCCATCAACGGATTCTTCCATGTGAAATTCAAGCTGCAGAGCTTTATCGTGACCATCTGCACCATGTATCTGTTCCGGGGCGTATGCGCCTACTTCACGACGGAGACCGCGGTTCCGGCCAGCAAGGCCATCCGGGCCATGGACCAGGACTGGCTGAAGATTACCATCACGCTGGCTGTGCTGCTGATCGCCTGGTTCCTGTTCCGGTTCACCCGGATCGGCAATGACGTCAAGGCGGTCGGCTCCGGGGAAACGGCCGCCCGCTTCTCCGGCGTGCGCACGGACCGGGTCAAGTTCCTCGCGTTTGTAGCGGCCGGCGCGCTGACAGGCCTGGCGGCGTTCGTCAACGTGGTGAAGGTGGGTTCCATCACCGCCACAGCGGGCAACCAGCTGGAGACCCAAATCCTGATTACCCTGGTTCTGGGCGGGCTGCCCATCACGGGCGGCGCGAAGGTGCGGTTTTCCAACGTGGTGGTTGGAACCCTGATGTACGCAGTGCTGAACAGCGGACTGTCTATTCTGGGATATGAGCCGCAGGTGCAGCAGCTGATCAAGGGAATCGTTTTCCTGGTCTTCGTGGCCCTGACCATCGACCGGAAAGCGCTGAAGGTGATCAAGTAAGGCGACATGCCGAAAAACACGAAAAAAGCTTGCAATCATACCGGAATTGTGGTTAAATGTAACGGATACAGAACACAGCTTCGCAAGGGAAAACGCTCGGTTTTTTCATGCGAAATTGATAACCCGGTTTCATCGCGGTGAATCCGCGTGGAATAATAATATTTTAAAAGGAGACGGTTCCCATGAAAAAGGTATTTGCTCTCGTGCTGGCGCTCGCACTGGTACTTGGCTGCTTCAGCTTCGCTTCTGCTGACGCCAAGACCTACAAGGTCGGTGTATCCATCTATCAGTTCACCGACAACTTCATGACCCTGTATCGGAATGAAATTGAGAACTATTTCAAGAGCCTCGAGACCGACGATGTGAAGTATGAAATCACCATGGCGGACGGCAAGAACGACATGGCCGAGCAGACCAATCAGGTCCAGAACTTCATCACCCAGGGCATGGACGTCATCATCCTGAACCTGGTGCAGACCTCTTCCGCGGACGCCGTGATCGACCAGATCGTGGCCGCCGGCATCCCGCTGGTGCTGATCAACCGCGAGCCTCTGGCCTATGACGCCGATGGCAAGACGCTGGACGAAGCCTATGAAGGCATCCTGAACAACGCTCAGGTCTGCTACGTTGGCGCGGACGCCCGTCAGAGCGGCACCTTCCAGGGCGAGATGGTCGCTGAGCTGGAGAACCACGGCGACATCAACGGCGACGGTAAGATTTCCTACATCATGATCGAGGGCGATCCCGAGAACATCGACGCGCAGTATCGGACCGAGTTCTCCGTGAAGGCTCTGACCGACGCCGGCTACGAAGTGGAATGCCTGGATGACCAGGTCGGCAACTGGGACCAGACCAAGGGTCAGGAACTGTGCGCCAACGCGCTGACCGCCTATGGCGACAAGATCGAAGTCGTGTTCTGCAACAACGATGCCATGGCGCTGGGCGCCGCCACCGCGATTCTGACCGCCGGCCGCACCGTGGGCAAGGATATCTACCTGCTGGGCGTGGACGCGCTGGAAGAAGCTGTGCAGCTGGTCAAGGATGGCGAGATGACCGGTACCGTGCTGAACGACCATATCGGCCAGAGCCATGCGGCTGTGGACGTGGCTGTCAAGCTGCTGAACGGCGAACCGATCGAGAACTACTACTGGGTCGACTATGTCAAGGTCAACAAGGCCTATGTGGACGCTCAGTAATCGATGAGCAGGCAGCAAAGAGCCCGCTGATTGAATACCGGATGGGTGGGCCGGGTGGCCCACCCATCTTTTCAGCACAGTGCTTTTCATCCCGGACCCAGATGATTCCGGAGTCAGGATCCGGCATGAAAGGCACTGATATCAGTCAAGATTGAGAGGAGGCTTGCTCTGCATGTCCGAGTATGTTCTGGAGATGTCCGGCGTCTGCAAATCCTTCCCGGGTGTAAAGGCACTGGATCATGTCCAGCTGAAACTGAAGCCGGGGAAGGTTCACGCCCTGATGGGAGAAAACGGCGCCGGGAAATCCACCCTGATGAAATGCATGTTCGGCATTTACAAGATGGATGAGGGCCAGATTAAAATCGACGGTCAGCCTGTGACGATTTCCGATCCCATGGATGCCCTGCATAAGGGAATCGCCATGGTACACCAGGAACTGCAGCCGATTCCCGCCAGAACCGTGGGAGAAAACATTTTCCTGGGCCGGTATCCGATGAAGAAGGTGCTGGGATGCATTCCCGTTGTGGACCACAAGAAAATGTACGACGACACGGCCGATCTGCTGAAGCGGGTCCGGATGAGCTTCGACCCGAAGCAGAAGGTGGGCGAACTGAGCGTTTCCCAGATGCAGAGCGTGGAAATCGCGAAGGCAGTTTCGGCCAACTGCCGCGTGCTGATCCTGGACGAGCCCACTTCCTCCCTGACCTCAAATGAGGTGGAGGCGCTGTTCCGGATCATCGAGGATCTGAAGGCGGAGAACGTGGCGGTGGTGTACATTTCCCACAAGATGGATGAAATCCTCCGGATCTCGGATGAAGTCACCATCATGCGGGACGGCAGGTATATCGGCACCTGGGAGGCCAACGAGCTGACCACGGAAAAAATTATTACCCAGATGGTGGGCCGGGAGCTGACGAATCTGTATCCTCCGAGAGAAAACGTCCCCGGCGAGGTCGTTTTCGAGGTGAAGGATTTCACCTCCATCAATCCCCGGTCCTTCCGGAATGTCAACTTCCAGCTGCGAAAAGGGGAGATCCTGGGCGTGGGCGGCCTGGTCGGCGCACAGCGGACCGAACTGATGGAAGGACTCTTCGGAATCCGGTCCCATACGAGCGGGCAGATCTTCTACAAAGGCAAGGAAATCAAGATCAGCCGGCCCAAGGATGCGATCGACCAGGGCATCGCGATGCTGACGGAGGACCGCCGGGGCAGCGGTATCATGGGTGTGCTGAGCGTGGCGGACAATATCTCCATTTCCTCCCTGAACCGGTATCTGGATCACGGCTATTTCATTAACGGGAAAAAAGTGGAGAAGCTGGTCCAGGACAATGTGCAGAAAATGAACATCAAGACGCCATCCTCCAAAACGCAGATCAAGAGCCTCTCCGGCGGCAACCAGCAGAAGGTGCTGGTCGGCCGGTGGCTGGCGAACGACCCGGACGTGCTGATCCTGGATGAACCCACCCGCGGCATCGACGTCGGCGCGAAATATGAAATTTATACGATCATCGCCGACCTGGCCAAGGAAGGAAAGAGCATTATCATGATCAGTTCGGAAATGAGTGAGCTGATCGGCATGTCGGACCGGATCATGGTGATGTGCGACGGCCGGGTGACCGGATTCGTCAACGGCAGGGACGCCACTCAGGAAAACATCATGGCTTACGCGACGCAGTTTGAATAATCGAGGAGGAAATCAGGATGGAAGCAAAAAAGGATGTCAGTTTCGGAAAGAAACTAGGCAGTATCATTACGGGAAATCCCATCGTTTTTCTGCTGCTGATCGCGGCGGTTGTGGTCGGCATTCTGAAGGATAACTTTTTCTCCTGGGCGAACTTTTCGAACCTGATGAGCAACACCGCCATCCGTTTCCTGATCGCCCTGGGCGTGTCCGGCTGCCTGATTACCAAGGGTACCGACCTTTCCGCCGGCCGCCAGGTCGGATTCGCCGCGGTTATCGCCGGCATCATGTGCCAGCGCGGTGACTATAACGGACGGCTCTGGAAATTCCTGCCGGAAATGAATATCGGCATCGTGTTTGTGATTGTGGTTGTGATCGGCTTCGTCTGGGGCCTGATCAACGGCCTGATCGTGACCAAGCTGCACGTGCCCCCCTTTATTGCGACCCTGGGCACGCAGACGATCATCTACGGCATTTCACTGGTGATCTCCGATGCGCAGCCCATCGGCGGCTTTCAGAAGATCTATACGACACTGATCAACGGCCGGATCGGCGACGTGAAAGGATTCCATCTTCCCTACCTGCTCTTCGTCGCGGCGGTGTTCGGCCTTGTCTTCTGGTTCATTTACAACAAGATGCGTTTCGGCAAGTACATGTACGCCATCGGCGGCAATGACGTGGCCGCGGAGGTATCCGGTGTGAACACCACCAAAACCCTGCTTCGGATCTACGCGACGGCGGGCATCATGTACGCAACGGCGGGATATCTGCTGGCGGCTAAATCCGGCGGCGCCTCCGCTTCCATGGGCCAGGGCTATGAACTGGAAGCCATCGCGGGCTGCACCATCGGCGGCGTTTCGACGACCGGCGGTATCGGTACCGTCCCCGGCATCCTGGTCGGCGTGCTGGTTTTCGAACTGCTGAAGATCATCCTGCAGTTCCTGGGCGTGAACCCCTACTACAACTACGTGGTGCAGGGTCTGGTAATCGTGCTGGCCGTTTCCCTGGATATCCGGAAGTACATTGCGAAGAAGTAAGCGATGGACAGAGAGGAAGCGCTGAAAGCGCGGGAAAAGGCGCTGGAAGAAAAGGAAAAGCGTCTGGAGCAGAAGGAACGGGAGTTGGACGCATTCTCCGCTCAGGTCAAGGCCCGGAAGGAAGAATGGTACGACAGGGTTCCTCTCAACACCCGCCAGCTGACAGTCATCATCCGCATTGTCTATATTCTGCTGGGGATTGTGGCGGTGCTGATTATCCTGGAAGCTGCGGGAATCTTTCGAATAGCATAAAAGCATGGGCTGTCTCTGGTGAGACAGCCCATGTGTTTTTTATACGCTTGATTCCTTTTTTTACAGGGTTCCGTTCACATAGGGATAGGTGGAATCGATTCCCGTATAGACCTCCGGATAGAGGGCGGCGGTGGAAGGCGCTTCACCGGCACGATCCAGATGGGACAGATCGCCGAGGCGAACCAGCCGGAAACTGACTTCTCCGGGAACCCGCTCCTCTGTCCGAATTTCGGTCAGGGAAGAGGGGAGCATCACGGCGCGATGCCACAGCAGCATCGGGGAAAGATCCAGCAGATAACCCAGAATGGCCATGGAGATGCCAAAGTGGCAGAAGCAGGCGATGGCATCGTGTGTATTCTGCCGGCAATGCCAGACGGGGCCGTCCTTCCGGTAACCATACCGGCCCAGCAGTTCATCCACCCCGTCGGTGGTTTCCTTCCAGACCTGCCGGATGGTTCCCCGGTCAAAGACCGGATCATCCAGCCAGGTTCCGGCGTTCAGCGCTCCGGGGATCGAGGACCAGACCTTCGGCATCAGATCCCACGCCACGTGCCGCATTTCTCCGGTTACCGGATCCGGAAAGGTGCCATGGAACTCCCGGAGCCAGGGCAGGGTTTCTGCGGTGCGGTTCAGTCGGCGCAGAACCAGTTC
Source organism: Clostridia bacterium (assembly GCA_017433675.1). Taxonomy (GTDB): domain Bacteria; phylum Bacillota; class Clostridia; order Christensenellales; family Aristaeellaceae; genus Aristaeella. Next base: position 137 of record JAFRGU010000008.1, on the reverse strand, counting down.
GGCGGTTTCCCGGGCCCGGATCAGCGGAGAAACATAGAAGTCCTTCACCGGGATGCTTTCCATCCGATGGCTGAGCGCTTCCGCTTCCCTCCGGCCTTTCGGCGTCAGTCCGTCGCCGGGCACGATCGGCTCCGCGT
>JAFRGU010000051.1 GCA_017433675.1 Clostridia bacterium | reverse complement strand
TGATCATAGAAGTACCAGTCATCCACGGTAATCGGATCCATGACCGCGACATTCACCCGGAATTTTTCCATGACATAGTCCTGCGTTTCCCCGTCTTCCGCTTCCGCCGGAACCGGGACGTTGCTGTGGAATTCCAAGTTGTGCCGCCGGCTGTCTTCCTCATAAAACCGGTAGGTCTGCTCAATTTTGTTCTGATAGCCGGCCCGGCCGATCTTGTCATTGGACCAGACCCGCTCATATGTGCCGGCAGCGCCGGGGATTTCCCGCTCAATCGTAATCCAGGCATTCTGCACATCCGGCCCGTATACTTCCGTCATGTCTTCCGGAGAATTGACAAATGTCTCGAGGGCACTGTAAGCGAGATAATTCGCGCGGGACCGGATATCATCCGTTTCATAATATGTACCGGCGTTGAACCCGCCCCGATCGGCAAGCCATATCAGCCCGGCCCCGCTGGCCGTGATGACTGTCCCGGTGACGCAGAGGATCAGGACACCCAGGATCTTCGCCCACAGTTTTTCTCTCAGTGTTCCCTTGTTATTCATGTGAAGCCTCCATTTTATAGCCCTGGCCCCAGACAACCTTGATGTATCTGGGCTCGGACGGATTAATCTCAATCTTTTCCCGCAGATGGCGGATATGCACTGCCACGGTGCCTTCGCTGCCCAGCGGGGTATCCTTCCACACCCGCCGGTAAATCTCTTCGGAAGAGAAGACCTTGCCCGGCTGTTCCATCAGCAGCTTCAGGATGCCGAACTCCATCGGTGTCAGGCTGACCGCCGCGTCATCCACCGTAACGCTCTTGGCCACGTCATCCAGGACAATGCCGCCGATGACGAGTTTCCCCGGGGCCGCAACCTGCCCGCCCAGCCGCATGTACCGGCGCAGCTGTGAGCGCACCCTGGCCACGACCTCGGCCGGATTGAACGGCTTGGTTATGTAGTCATCCGCGCCGATGTTCAGGCCCATGATCTTGTCGGTATCCTCGCTTTTGGCCGTCAGCAGGATCACCGGGATATTCGAGATTTCCCGCATCAGGCTGGTTGCCTGCATGCCGTCCATGCCCGGCATCATGATATCCATCAGCACCAGGTCAACCGGCTGTGTCTTTACGGTTTCCAGCGCTTCCAGGCCGGTATACGCTTCCAGCAGTTCATAGCCTTCCGGCCGGAGATAGATCTTCAGTGCCGAAACGATATCTTTCTCATCATCCACGATCAGTACAGTAGCCATAGTATCCCTCCGCTGTCTCTATTCTAGAAAATACACCATTAAGAAAAAAGCCGGGAATCATTTAAGACTTTATTAAGCCCGTGTTTTATAATTTTATTGACTTTGTATAACAGTCCGGAGGACACGCATGCACACACAATTGACACTTGATGACATTCAGGCTGCGCACCGGCGGATCGCTGCCGGTATTTACCGCACCCCGCTGGAGGAATCCCTTTACCTCTGCGGCGAGCGGCGCCGTTACTTCTTCAAACTGGAAAGCCTGCAGACCGTACGGAGCTTCAAGATCCGCGGGGCCCTGAGCAAGATGACCACCCTCACGGCGGAGGCGAGGGAAAACGGTGTCGCGACTGT
>JAFRGU010000050.1 GCA_017433675.1 Clostridia bacterium | reverse complement strand
GCTTACTCTCCTTCTGTCGTCGGGATGCTGTAATCCAGCCACGGGCGGATCTGTTCGTATTTGCTCTCCCCGATGCCCCGTACGGCCATCAGGTCCTCCGGATAGAGGAATGGTCCGTGCGCCTCCCGTTCGTCGATGATGGCCTGTGCGATGGTTTCCCCGATTCCGGGCAGCTGCTGCAGCTCTTCCGCGTCCGCCTCGTTGATCCGGACCGTGCCGTCCGGCGGCGCAGGGGGAATGATCTCGCTCTCTCTGCCGCCGGCTGCAAAGGTCTCCGTTTTTCCGTGCGGGATATCCCGGAGCGCGGCCAGGCAGATCAGCACCGCAGTTGCAGCAAGTGCGATTCCGAGGATTTCCCGGAGCTTTACAGACTTCAGTCTGTTCCTCATGCCTTCCGGACCTTCTGCCCCTGCTTTGTGTCCTCGAGAATATATCCCGCGGCGCGGATTGCGTCCCGCAGCTCGTCGCTCCGCTTCCAGTCTTTGTTCTTCCGGGCTTCGGCCCGTTCCGCCACCATCTTCCGCACCTCGTCCGTCAGGTCGTCCTGACTTTTGGTCAGGATCCCCAGCACGCCGCAGACTGCCTGCAGGCTCTCCAGTGCTTTCCCGGCGGCTTCCTTTGAGCTTCCGGCTTTGATCACGACGTTCGCGTCCTTGACCATTTCAAAGATGGCGCCCAGAGCGTCCGCCGTGTTCATGTCGTCGTCCATCGCGGCGTCGAATCGCGCTTCATAATCCTTCAGCCGTGCGGCGAAAGCGGTCTCTTCTTCATTCATCGGCCGGTCTTCCCCGTTCTCCCGCTGGAATACCAGGTTGTCCCGGGCCGTGTAGAGCCGGGTCAGGCTGGCGTTCGCCGCTTCAATCTGGTCCCGGCTGAAATTGATCGGGCTGCGGTAGTGGGCGGAAAGCATGAACATCCGCACAGCCTCGAGGTCGAATTCCTTCGAGATGTCGCGGACCGTGAAGAAGTTGTTCAGGCTCTTGCTCATCTTCTGGTTGTCGACGTTGATGAATCCGTTATGCATCCAGTAGTGGACATAGGGCTTTCCGGTCGCTCCTTCGCTCTGGGCGATTTCGTTCTCGTGGTGCGGGAACAGCAGGTCCTTTCCGCCGCAGTGGATGTCGAAGGTTTCGCCCAGGTATTTCATGCTCATCGCGCTGCACTCGATGTGCCATCCCGGCCGTCCCTTGCCCCACGGGCTGTCCCAGGCGGGTTCTCCAGGCTTCTGCGCCTTCCACAGGGCGAAATCCGCCGGCGCCTCCTTGTCGGTCTCCACGTCCAGCCGCTCGCTCGCGCCCATCTCCCGCTCTTCGACGCTCTGTCCGCTCAGCTTTCCGTATCCGGGGAAAGCGCTCACCCGGTAGTATACGTCTCCACCGGGGGTGGCGTAGGCATGTCCGTTCTCAATCAGCCGGCTGATCAGCTGGATGATCTCCGGGATGTGCTCCGTCGCCTTGGGATGGACGGTCGCCGGCCGGATGCCCAGCGCCTGGGCGTCGACAAAATACTCTTTGATGAAGCGGTCCGCCAGTTCCCGGACCGTGATCCCCTCTTCGTTTGCCCGGCGGATCATCTTGTCGTCGATATCCGTGAAGTTCTGCACGAAGGTCACGTCATATCCTTCGCGTTCCAGCTGGCGCCGGAGCACGTCGAAGGTGATGAACGGACGGGCGTTTCCGATGTGAAAATAATTATAAACCGTCGGCCCGCAGGCATAGATTCCGACCTTGCCTTCATGGACAGGTTTGAATTCTTCTTTCTTCCGGGTCATGCTGTTGTATATCTGCATTCTGTATTCCTCCGCTGGTCTTTGTTGAAACCGTTCATTTTCGGATGTAAAAATTATGCGGCCTTCCTTTTCCGGTTCAGGATCACATGCCGCCCGATGGCCAGCAGCCATACGGCTCCGGCCGCGATCAGCAGGATGTTCCGGAGCAGAACTGCCTTCTCGACGGGGCCGGTGGCGGCGGGTTCAGCCGCTTCGCTCTGCTCCCCGACGCTCATTTCCGCCTGGCCGATCTTCTGTCCCGCGGCATCGGAGATGCTGAGCCGGATGACTGCGTGCGCAAGCCCTTCCGTGCCCTCGTCCGGCAGGTACCATTCTCCCTCAAAGGTGTTTTCCGCGTTTCCTCCGGCGATGTCCATCTCCATCCGGGCATCCCGCTTTTTGACCTTAATATTCTTTCCGTTCAGGTTGGAAAACACGGCTTCTCCGCTGTCCTCCATCCGGGTCTCGATGCTCAGCTCCATCACGGCGCCGGGAATGTCCGCCCCGTCCGTCGTGATCGTTCCGTGGAAGGCTGCCGTGCCTCCCGCTTCCCAGGTCCAGTCCCCGGCTTCCATTTTTATCTGCATATCCGCCGCCGCGGCGGCGCACAGGCATATACAGAGCAGGCCCAGCACCCATCCGGTCATGATTTTCCGCTTCAACCTCGCTCCTCCTTTCCGTGTATACCCCGCCATTATAGCAAATCCGGGGAAAGGTTTCAACCAATCCGGGAGATTCATAACTGGGGAAGGGTTTTATGGCTTTGAATCTCACGGATCCTTATATTTCAATGCTTTGCGGATAATGCTCAGTCCTTTTAACGGAGTCGCGGCAAGTACAATAATGCGATCCTGTTTCTTTCACCGGGGATCCGGGATGCATGCAGTGCAGATGCAGAAACGCAGCCTGAGAAAGCATTACCAGATAAAGGGAATCAGCCTGTATTTCACTTTCTGCTTATATTCGGAATACCCCGTCAGGCCTTTTTCCAGTACCTGCTCTTCGTTTCGAATCCGTTTTGCGATAATCGGAATGTAGCTCAGCATGATCACGAATGAGATCAGGGAGCCAAGTACCAGCGGCATCGCCGTGAACAGCAGCACCGTCGCCATATACATCGGATGCCGCACGATTCCGTACAGTCCGGTATCGATCACAGTCTGGTTTTCCTGTACCTCGATCGTTCTGGAGAGATACGTGTTCTCCCGCAATACTTCCGCGTATAAAGCATATGCTCCCAGAAAGACGATCGCTGCGATGATGCTGACCGGAAACGGAAGCATCAGCCATCCGAAGCGGAAGCTCAGTCCGGCAAAGATGAAAGCCGTCAGAAACATGATCCCGCTGAAAAGAATAACTTTCCGCTGTTCTGATTCTTTTTCTCTGGCGTTCAGGCGTTTCTTCAGCAGTTCCGGGTTTTTCCGCATCATGATGAGTCCGGCGATCAGCATGGGCGCAAACAGAATCCCGATCAGAAGCCATGCCTGCGTATACCGAAAGGTCCCGGCCGGCAGAAAAAGCAGCAGGCCGACGGCCAGCAGTCCGGCCAGAAACTTGGAGATCCCCTGTGCAAACAGTTTTC
>JAFRGU010000049.1 GCA_017433675.1 Clostridia bacterium | reverse complement strand
GCTGGAGGACGTGCTGGAGGAGCTGGTCGGGGAGATCTACGACGAGCACGATGAGGTCAACGAAGAAGTAATCCGGAACGAGGACGGCAGCTTCCTCGTCGACGGCGGGATGCAGCTGCAGGACATGCTGGAAAGCCTGGGAATGGAAAACAACGACTACGATGCGGACACCGTCGGCGGCTGGGTCGGCGAGATGATCCAGAAGGTGCCGGAGAACGGGGACCGCTTCACGGTCGGGGAGCATCAGTTTACCGTGATGGAAATGGACGGCTTCCGGGTAACCCGGGTGAAGGCTGAGAAAACCGAACAGATCGAGAAGACGGATAAGAACGATCAGGCCGGGAAGCAGGAAGAAGCGGACACGGATGAAGAGAGCCCGGAGACCGGAAACGGGGATCCGGGAGAGGAGCAGGAGCCGGACAGGGGGTAAAGATCGATGGGCAAGATGGTCATGGGATACTGGGACTGCCCGGTCTGCGGCAATCAGGGAATTGCCGGGAACGTGATGAACTGCCCCGCCTGCGGAAGGGCCCGGGGCGACGTGAAATTCTACATGAAGGGCGTCGCCGAGGACGAAATCCGGGAGGCCGGGGAAACCGGCGGCATCGAATACCTGAACGAGGACCAGAAGCAGCAGTTCGGGAAGAACCCCGACTGGTACTGCAGCTTCTGCAACAGCCTGAACAAGGATAACGCGGCGTTCTGCCAGAACTGCGGAGCAAGCCGGGAAAGCTCGGAGAGCAACTACTTCGACCAGCTGAAGAAACGGCAGGAGGCGGAAGCGGCGGAGAAGGCCGCGCAGCCTCAGCCCCAGGCGACAAGGCAGGCGAAGGGATCCAAGAAGCCGCTGCTGATCGCGGCGGTCGTCATCCTGGCCATAATCGGGATATTCACCTACCTGAACGGGAACAAAACCCAGGGCAACCTGACGGTCACGGAGATCGGATGGAGCCGGGCGATCCCGGTGGAGCAATACCAGGAATTCCAGGAGGAAGGATGGAACATCCCGCAGGGCGGGACGCAGACGGGCAGCGGACAGCGGATTCACCATTACGACCAGGTGCTGAGCCACTACGAGGACGTTGAGGTTCAGAAGAGCCGGCGGGTGCTGGATCATTACGAGACCTATTACACCTACAAGGATCTGGGAAACGGCGCCTTTGAGCAGGTTGAAAACGAGCGGCCGGTCTACGAGACGGAATACTATACGGAGACGGAGAGCCGGCCGGTGTACGTATCCGTACCGCGATACGCGACATGGTACCAGTACTCCATATGGCGATGGACGGAGGTCCGGACCGAGAAAAGTACCGGACGGGATCATGAGGCTGCCTGGCCGGAGCTGAACCTGGGGGAGAACGAACGGGAAGGAAGCCCGCGGACGGAGGAATACCTGTTTGCCGTCAGGGATGAAAAGGACGCGCAGACCGTGTGGCGCCTGGCGGAGGCGGACTGGCGGAATATCAACGCCGGGGATAAGCTGAACATCACCGCGAAGCGAACCGGAGCGGACGCCTGGATTACCGACGAGAAGGGGAATCAGATCGCTCCGATTGAACGGATCCAGTAAGCACTGCATCGGGATGCGGAGGAAGAGACATGGATGCGGGTCAGATGAGCCGGGAGGAGCTGGCGGAGAAGGTGTCTGCAGTTTACCGGATTTATCAGAAGAATATCCGGGCGGCTGATCCGCTGGTTTATCAGATTACCCTGGGAGCCAGAAATGGCGTGAGTGAGGAAGAACTGCTTTCGATGGCTTTGGAAACGATCAAAAAGCTTGATTTTGGAGAGATTATGTAAGGCCGGAGGACTTCCGGCCATCACCGGGATCCCCTTCGGCCGGCTGCCCCTCATGGTATGAGGACAATTGCTGGAGAAGACTGGGCAAATCCGGGAAACTGATGAAGACAAAACCCTGCCGAGGTATCGGCAGGGCTTTTCAGAAGGACGGGTGCAGATGAGACTGGTGCTGATTTTACTCTGGTGTTTGTGCCTGGCGGCGGGGACAGGGACGTTTGTTTCCGGGCGGGCGGAGACGGAGCAGGAATGCATGATCCGGATCCAGCCCCGGGTGGAACGGGCAGACGCGGAACGCGGGGACGGGACCATTGCCATCGGCAGCGCCCGGCGGGGGCAGCGGACCGCCCAGATCCGTATCGGTACGGCGGGGCGGAGCCCTGAAGGAAATGAATGGGATCTGCCGGCGCTGATCGCGAAGCGGGGAGGCACCGTGGAGCGTGCTGTATGGCGGATCGAGGCGAAGGAAAGCAGCACGGAGCTCGGAACCTTTCTGCTGTGGCCGGTGGGAAACCGGAAGAAAAGCCGGACCGTGGCGGCTTCAGCGGGATGGAATCTGTGGGATATGACGGAATGGACGCGGGACATCCTGGAGGGCGGGGAGGATTTCTCCTTCCGGATCCAGACGGCGGACGGAGCCACCGGGGATGGGGCGGTCTTCGACTTTGAGCACAGCCGGATCTACGTGACCATCCAGCTGCAGGAAGCGGAGCCGGAAATGGAGGCGAACAGCCTGGCGGACAGCGAGCTGCTGGATATCGCGCTGTCGGCGCTGCCGGCAGAACACTGGGCGCTGCGCCGGTATCAGGAGGAAACCGGATCCCTGATCCAGGCCCGGTGGCCGGAGACGGGGGTACCCTACTACTTCGGCGGGCACAGCGAGGAAAAGGTGATGCACCGGTTCTTCCCGCTGCAGGAATCCAGATACTACCGGAGCGACCGGCTGTACCTGTGCGGATTCGACTGCGGGAGCTT
>JAFRGU010000048.1 GCA_017433675.1 Clostridia bacterium | reverse complement strand
TTCCTATCTGCAGGCCCCGCTGATCCGGCGGGCGAAGGCGATGGGACTGGAAACCCATGTGTTTGCCTGGGCGGTCGGGGACGTGGGCGAAAAACTGGCGGACCGGTTTTACCCCATCAGCATCGTGGAGAAGGAAGCCATCCTGGCCGAATGCCGGAAAATCGGGATCGGCGGGATCTGCACCATCGCTTCGGATCTGGCGGCGGTGACGGTGGGATATGTGGCGGACCGGATGGGACTGGCCGGGAATTCGCCGGCATGCGTCCTGAAATCCACGAACAAGCACGCCATGCGGCAGGCGTTTGAAAAGAACGGCGATCCGTCACCCAAAAGTATCCTGGTGGAGAGCGTGAACGATTTACAGGGGACAGCGCTGAAATATCCCGTGATCGTGAAGCCCCTGGATCGGTCCGGCAGCCGGGGAATCACGAAGCTGGAGAACCCGGAGAAAGTGGCGAACGATCCGGCCGGACCGGAAAATGCAGCGCCGGGAACGGATGCGCTGGTAGCAGCCATTGAAAACGCGAAAAGCCAGGGATTTGAGAAAAAGGCGCTGGTGGAGGAATTCGCGGAGGGACAGGAGTACAGCGTGGAGGGCCTCTCCTGGCAGGGAGAGCACCGGATCCTGACGGTGACGAAGAAATATACCACCGGCGCGCCTCATTTCATCGAGACGGGGCATCTGCAGCCGGCCGGGCTCTGCCGGGAAACGGAGGAGAAGATCCGGCGCGTGGTCATCCACGCCCTGGACAGCCTGGAAATTACCTGTGGGGCTTCCCATTCGGAACTGAAGGTGGCCCCGGACGGGACGATCCGGCTGATTGAAATCGGGGCCCGGATGGGCGGGGACTTCATCGGGAGCGATCTCGTGCCCCTGAGCACGGGGGTGGATTTCGTGGGCGAGGTGATCCGCTGTGCCATGGGGCAGGAGCCGGAATGCTTCCGAAGCATGCCGGAGCGCCCGAAACGCAGCGCCGCGGTGCGGTTTGTCTTTGACCAAGGGGATCTGGAAGCGATGGAGAGGCTGAAGGCGGCGCATCCGGAATACCTGATCCGGGCGGAGATTCAGGAGATCAGCGATATGCCGGTGACGGACAGCGGCAGCCGGTTCGGCGCATTCCTGATGGCCGCGCCGGAAACGGCCGATCTGATGCCGTATCTGCCGGAAGGGGAATGAACCCGGGGCATGGGTTATGCGGCCGGCGTGATTCCGGGTTTTCCGGAACGGCCGGCGGAGGATGGCGGACGCTTGCGCAAAAGGCCTGAATATGATATGATTCCGCGCATACGAAACTGATGGGAGGACTTTGACCATGGACATCATCACCACCCGGGAGCTGAAGGAGCGGCTGGCGGAGCTGCAGGGGCAGGAGGTTTCTCTGCAGGGATGGATCCGCAACCACCGGAAGCAGAAGAACATGGGGTTCATCGACTTTTTCGACGGAACCTGCTTTAAGAATCCCCAGGTGGTCTACGATAACAATATCGCGGATTTCGAGAAGATCCAGGGCTTCCACATCGGCAGCGCCGTGCGCGTGACCGGGAAGGTGGTGCCCAGCTACCGGGATCCGGAGACGCCGGAGATCCAGGCACTGGCCATCGAGCTGGAAGGGGACTGCCCGGAGGATTATCCGCTGCAGCCCAAGAAGCACTCCCTCGAATTCCTGCGGGAGATCGCCTACCTGCGGCCGAGAACGCGGCTGTTCCAGGCGGTGTTCCGCATCCGCAGCGTGGCGGCCATGGCGATCCACACCTATTTCCAGGACCGGGGATATGTGTACGTCCATACGCCCCTGATCACCGCCAATGACGCGGAGGGCGCCGGGAACACCTTCACCGTGACGACCCTGCCCCTGGGCGAGAAGCCGGACTTCAGCCAGGATTTTTTCGGAAAGCAGACTGCGCTGGCGGTCAGCGGACAGCTGGAGGGCGAGACCTTCGCCATGGCGTTCGGGAAGATCTATACCTTCGGGCCGACCTTCCGGGCGGAGAACAGCAACACGAAAACCCACGCGGCGGAATTCTGGATGATTGAGCCGGAAATCGCCTTCTGCGACCTCGACCAGCTGATGGATATCGAGGAGGATTTCCTGAAGAATATTGTCCGGACCGTGCTCGAGAAATGCCCGGATGAGCTGGAATTCCTGGACAAGTTCACCGGCGGCGGGCTGATCGGCAAGCTGACCGCGCTGGCGGAAAGCACCTGCGCCCGGGTGACCCATGAGGAGGCCATCACGATCCTGCGGAAGGCCATGGAAAACGGATACGAGTTCCAGTTCGAGCCGAAGTACGGTGAGGATACGGCCAAGGAGCACGAAAAGTATCTGACCGAGGAGTATTTCCACAGCCCGGTGTTCGTCTATGACTGGCCGAAGGAGATCAAGGCCTTTTACATGTACCAGAACGACGACGGGAAGACCGTGGCGGCGGTGGATCTGCTGGTACCCGGCGCCGGCGAGCTGATGGGCGGCAGCCAGAGAGAGGACCGGTACGAGCGGCTCTCGGCGCGGATGGATGAGCTGGGGATCAGCCAGGAGGCCATGTACTGGTATATGAATCTGCGGAAGTTCGGCGGATGCACGCATGCCGGGTTTGGCATGGGGTTTGAGCGGCTGCTGATTTATCTGACAGGCGTGGAGAATATCCGGGACGTGATTCCTTATTTCAGGACGCCGATGAATTGTGATTTTTAAGCTGTAAGCTGGGGGCTTTCCGAGCGAAACCAACGCAAAGCGCCAGTGGCACCACTGGGTGAAACGGATGGGGACAGTCCTTTTCGCTTCAGCTATCGCTGCAACGAAAAGGGCCGTCCCCACCGTTTCATCCCCCCTTCGGCCCGAATCGCCAATGAATTTTGAGGGAAGGGCTTTCCGATCGAGACCAACGCAAAGCGCTACTGGTGCCTCGGGTGAAACGGATGGGGACAGTCCTTTTCGCTTCAGCTATCGCTGAAACGAAAAGGGCCGTCCCCGCCGCTTCACGCACGTCCTTGTTGCTTCACGCACAATTTTTCTCTGAAAAGATGACAAAAATATAAAAAATTCTTGACAAAAACGAGATATTGCTTTAGGATGAGTTGATCGGCTGAAGCGGAGATTTTATTTCCGCTCGCTGTTTTCGATAGATTCAGGTCGTGCTTGCTTTTGCGGAGGGATTCCGCAATTGTGATTTGCGTTTGCGTGTACTGGAAGCAGCGTTCAGCCGCGGGAGTTATCTGCGCGGCTTTTTGTCGTGCCAAAAACCATTTAATTTGGAAATGAGATTCTGAACAAAAAGGAGGGAAGGAATTGAGCCCAATCATCTGCATTCTATTGATCCTGGCAGCTGCTGCGGCTGCCGGTTTCGGCGGGTATATCTACCGGAAGAATTACGTGGAAAAAAAGATCAACCGTACCGAGGACATGGCGCGGCGCCTGTATGACGACGCGGTCAAGAAGGCGGAGGAATACAAGAAGGAAAAGGTGCTGGAGGCCAAGGAGGAAATTCTGAAGGCCAAGGCGGAGAGCGACCGGGAAAAGGCCGAGAACGAGAAGGAGATGCGGGAGCGCCGGAACGAAGTTCAGCGCAGTGAACGCCATCTGATCCAGCGGGAGGAAACCCTGGACAAGAAGGCAGCCAACCTGGAAACCCGGGAGGAGAGCCTGAATCAGCGGGCCGCGAGCCTGACGCAGAAGGAAACCGAGCTCGACGAGCTGAAGGCGAAGCAGGAAAAGGAACTGGAGCGCGTCGCCGCCATGACCCGGGACGAAGCGAAACAGATCATCATCGACAAGGTTCAGAAGGAAGCCTATCACGACGCCGCCGCCATGGTGCGGGATATCGAGACCCAGGCGAAGGAAGACGGCGAGAAGAAAGCGCGGAATATCGTGGCGCTGGCAATTCAGAAATGCGCGGCGGACCACGTGGCGGAGACCACGGTCAGCGTGATCAACCTGCCGAATGACGACATGAAGGGCCGGATTATCGGCCGCGAGGGACGGAACATCCGGGCGCTGGAGACGGCGACGGGTGTGGATCTGATTATCGACGATACGCCGGAAGCGGTGATCGTATCCGCCTTCGATCCGGTGCGGCGGGAGATTGCCCGGCTGGCGGTGGAAAAGCTGATCATGGACGGACGGATCCATCCGGCGCGGATCGAGGAGACCGTCGAGAAGGCGAAGCGCGAGGTGGAGACCCAGATCCGCGAAGCCGGAGAGAACGCGGTGTTCGAGACGAACCAGCACGGGATCCATCACGAGCTGGTCAAGATCCTGGGCCGGCTGAAGTACCGGACCAGCTATGGTCAGAACGTGCTGAAGCACTCCATCGAGGTCAGCCATCTGGCGGGCCTGATGGCTGCGGAGCTGGGCGCGGACGTTCAGCTGGCGAAGCGGGCCGGCCTGCTGCATGACATCGGCAAGGCGGTGGACCATGAAAGCGAAGGCACGCACGTGAGCCTGGGCGTCGAACTGGCGCGGAAGTATCACGAGAGCGAAGCTGTGATTCACTGCATTCAGGCGCATCACAATGACGTGGAGCCCCAGACGGTGGAAGCCGTGCTGGTGCAGGCGGCGGACGCGATTTCCGCGGCGCGGCCCGGGGCGAGACGGGAGAGCCTGGAGAATTATATCAAGCGGCTGGAGAAGCTGGAGGAGATTGCGAACAGCTTTGACGGCGTCGAGAAGTGCTATGCGATCCAGAGCGGCCGCGAGGTGCGGATCATGGTGAAGCCGGATGATGTCAATGATGAGGGCATCAAGATTCTGGCGAAGGAGATCGCGAAGCGGATCGAGGAGCAGATGGAGTATCCGGGGCAGATCCGGGTCAATGTGATTCGGGAGACCAGAAGTACGGAATATGCCAAGTAAAAATAAAAGGCTGGGCACACTGCCGGAGAGGTGATGTGCCCGGCTTTTTTGATGGCTGAGGAGTGCGCGGAGGCAGCCCTGGCGCGGGTATTTCCCCCGGGGGACGTCGCTCTCGCTGCCGTTGCCGACGCAGCGGCACAAAGGCGCTGACTTCGCTGCCGCTCGTCAGCGCCTAAGTGCCGGCGTCGTCAAAGGGTCCCCCGGGGCAAATCCCCGCCGGGCTGCTTCCATGGTATGGATTTCCGGCAGGTTAGTTAGTTGACCTTCGATTTTCCAAAAACTTGCGCGGGAGAGGGGAAAACGGTATAATTCAATAGATACGGAATCCGGAGGATCAGGGGTTATGATCAGCTTTAACGTACCGCCCTATACGGGGCGGGAAACGGAATATATGAAGCAGGCAGTGGAGAACCTGCATATCAGCGGGGACGGGCCTTTCACGAAGAAATGCGCGAAATGGATGCAGGAACGGTTCGGCGTGGAACGGGCGCTGCTGACGACGAGCGGGTCCACGGCGCTGGATATGGCCGCGCTGCTATGCGGGCTGGAAAGAGGGGACGAGGTGATTCTGCCGTCGTTTACCTTTTCCAGCACGGCAAATTCGTTTGTGATGGCCGGGGCGAAGCTGGTTTTCGTGGATATCCGGCCGGATACGATGAACATCGATGAGAAGCTGATTGAGGACGCGATTACCGGGAAGACAAAGGTGATCGTGCCGGTGCATTACGCCGGGGTTGCCTGCGAGATGGACACGATTCTGGAGATCGCGAGGCGGCACGGGCTGAAGGTGGTCGAGGACGCGGCCCAGGGCGTGATGAGCACCTACCGGGGAAAAGCCCTGGGGACGCTGGGGGATTTCGGATGCTTCTCCTTCCATGAGACGAAGAACTACTCCATGGGGGAGGGCGGCGCGCTGCTGCTGCACCGGGAGGAGGACATCCTGCGGGCGGAGATTTTACGGGAGAAGGGCACCAACCGGAGCCAGTTCTTCCGGGGCCAGGTGGCCAAATACAATTGGGTGGACTATGGGGACAGTTTCCTTCCCAGCGATATGAACGCGGCCTACCTCTGGGCCCAGCTGGAGCAGGCGGACGCCATTACCGATAACCGGCTGGCAACCTGGAACGCTTATCACGAGGCCTTCGCTCCCCTGGAGCAGGAGGAACGGCTTCAGCGGCCCACCGTGCCGGAGGGCTGCGTCCATAACGCCCATATGTACTATATCAAGTGCCGGGATCTGGAGGAGCGGACGGCCTTTATCCGCTTCATGGCGGCCCGGGAGATCGGCTGCGTGTTCCA
>JAFRGU010000047.1 GCA_017433675.1 Clostridia bacterium | reverse complement strand
GGTGCCAAGGCCGATCTTTTCTCCGTGCTCCAGGGTTTCCTTCCAGTGAACGTTGGGGTTGCTGTCCTTGAAATGATCGTGGTAATGATGCCAGTCGGGCCGGGCCAGGTTGTCTCCCAGCTGGCTGTTGCGGAAAGGTTCCGCCTGCTGGCAGAGATCCACACAGGCCTGATCCAGAGCCACCGGATCAAAGGAAGCCAGCATACCCAGATTGGGCAGAATCGGCGCGTCATTCTCATCATGGCAGTCGCAGTTGGGGGACACATCCATGATCAGACTGATATGGAAGCAGGGGCGCCCATAGCAGACGGCCTGGGTATACTCGGCCATTTTCCGGCAGAGCATTTCTCCGGCGCTGTCATTGATATTGCTGATTGCATCGAAGGCGCAGGCGCCGATGCACCGGCCGCAGCCCTTGCAGATGTCCTGATGTATAAAAGCTTTGCCATCCTCCCCGTAGGAGATGGCGTCGCTGCCGCATTCGCGGGCACACCTTCTGCAGCCCCGGCACGCATCCGGATCGACCTGCGGCGTACCGTCGTTATGCTGATGCATCTTCCCGGCGCGGCTGCCGCAGCCCATGCCCAGATTCTTGATGGCGCCGCCGAAACCGGTGGCTTCATGCCCCTTGAAATGGCTCAGGGAAATGACGATGTCCGCATCCATGACGGCCCGGCCGATCAGAGCTGTTTTGCAGTATTCGCCGTTGACCACCGGCACTTCGACATCGTCCGTCCCCCGCAGGCCATCGGCAATGATGATCTGACAGCCCGTGGTGACGCTGTTGAAGCCGTTGATTTCCGCATTGGTCAGATGATCCAGTGCGTTTTTCCGGCTGCCGGGGTAGAGCGTGTTGCAGTCCGTCAGGAAAGGCTTTCCGCCAAGCTCCCGGATGACATCCGCCACAGCCTTTACATAGTTGGGGCGAAGATACGCAAAATTCCCCAGTTCGCCGAAATGCATCTTGATGGCGGTAAATTTCCCACTGAAGTCGATGGTGTCAATACCCGCCCTGCGGATCAGCCGCTGCAGCTTTATGCCCTGGCTGACGCCGAGACGGGTGCGAAAATCTGAAAAATAAACTTTTGCCTGATTCATTGATGATTCCTCCATTTTTTGCTGGCCCGATTCCGGCCGCTGTTTTTCGTGATTCTGCCAATGCCATGGGAATGCTTCTTTTCTGTTTCCGGGTTTGCTCCTTATGGCTCCTGTACATCAGTATATCAAAGCGAATCCGCCAATGCAATCGTTTTCTTCTGCGTTTTGCGGAACAAATTCACAGAAGGGATGACAAATCTGCTGTTTCTCAGCCGAAAACGGTGATTTCAACCTGAGAAGAAGGACAAAAAACAGGCAGTTGAAGTCAAAAAATGAAGGGACGGGCTCCCGGTTTTGCTGTAATATATCAGGCGGACGAACCGGATTGCTGAAAAATCTGTTCGTCATCGTTCCGGGCCGCATGGCCGGGGGAAAGGGAACACCAAAACACAGGGACTGTATTTATGCGAATGAAGACAACCATGAACATGACCGAAGGCAGGCCGCTGGCACTGCTTTCGGTCTTCGCATTGCCGCTGCTGATCGGAAACCTGTTTCAGCAGGCTTATAATCTGGCGGATTCCATGATTGTCGGCCGCCTGCTCGGCGCGGATGCTCTGGCAGCGGTCGGCGCAACCGGATCCATCTCCTTTCTGTTTTTTTCCATTTTCAACGGCATCAGCGGCGGATGCGGCATTGTGACAGCTCAGTTCTTCGGCGCCAAAAGGGATGAAATGGTCTGCAGGGCGATCGCAAATTCAGCATACATCATGCTTGCTTCCGCCCTGCTG
Source organism: Clostridia bacterium (assembly GCA_017433675.1). Taxonomy (GTDB): domain Bacteria; phylum Bacillota; class Clostridia; order Christensenellales; family Aristaeellaceae; genus Aristaeella. Next base: position 989 of record JAFRGU010000047.1, on the reverse strand, counting down.
ACGGGGACAACCGCTTTCCTGATGGTGCCAACGGTGCTATCGTGGATGGGAACGCCGGCGTATGGTCCATCTGGATTACTGCCGGTGTTACCTGGGTGCTGGCCGGCGTTTCGTGCCTCCTCCGGTATCATTCATGGCTGAAACAGCAGGGGACGGCTGTACAAAAGGAACTCCATCCTTCAAAAGGAGCCGGTTTCATCAAAAAACAGCCCGCCGGATAAGCGTTCCCGCGGGCTGGACCCGTTTTCAGACATCAATGCGGACGGCAGTTTTCAGGGCAACTTCCATCATTTCGTTGAAGCCGTCCTGGCGCTCGGCGGCGCTCAGCGCTTCTCCGGTAAAGACATGATCGGAAATCTGGAAGAGGGCGAGGGCTTTTTTCCCTTCAGCCATCGCGGTCAGATAAAGGCCTGCGGACTCCATTTCCACCGCCAGATGGCCCAGGGCTTTTGCCTTGGCGTTGACTTCCCGATCGGGATGATAGAAGAAATCAGAGGTATAGACCGTGCCGACCCGGGCATGGACGCCAATTTCCTCCGCGGCATTCACGGCTTCCCGCAGCAGATCATAGCTTGCGGTAGGCGCGACAATCCCCGGCAGGTTATAAGCGGTTGCCATGGAGGAATTTGTGGAAGAAGACATGGCGATGATCAGATCCCTGACCCTGATATCATCCCCGATGCCGCCGGCGGAACCGATGCGGATGATGGCTTCCACGCCGAAAAAGCGGAAAAGCTCCTGGGCATAGAGGGTAAATGACGGCATACCCATCCCGGAACCCATGACCGATACCTCTTTTCCTTCGTAGGTTCCGGTATAGCCGTACATATTCCGGACGTCATTGAAGAGTACGCAGTTTTCCAGATAATGGTCCGCAACGAACTTCGCGCGGAGCGGGTCACCGGGCATCAGCACCACTTTGGCGACATGGGTGCCGGGCTTCAGTTCAATACAGGCGGACGGGGAAGAAGTCATCATAGGGGAACCTC
>JAFRGU010000046.1 GCA_017433675.1 Clostridia bacterium | reverse complement strand
TCATGGAAATAATTCCTGAAAAAAGGAACAAAACTGGAGAAAAAGATGAAATTTGATGCTTCTCATGAGATGGAAGCCCTGAAAGAGACCCAGGTGGCTTCAGAAGAGATTTTTGACGGGTTTATCCTGCATGTCAAAAAGGACCTGGTGGCACTGCCCAACGGGGAGACCGCGTACCGGGAAATTATCCGGCATATCGGGGCAGTTTGCGTCATTCCGGTGACGGAGAAGAATGAGGTCATTACGGAAAGACAGTACCGGTATCCGATCGGACGGGTAACGACAGAAATTCCTGCCGGGAAGCTGGACAGCCGGGAAGAGGACCGGCTGAGTGCCATACAGCGGGAACTGCGGGAGGAAACGGGCTTTTCCGCAGACGAGTGGACTTTCCTTGGGGATTTCTATGGCGCGCCGGCGTACAGTGACGAGCGTATCAGCATGTATATGGCACGAAAGCTGCACCGGGGTGAACGGGAGCTTGATGATGATGAGTTCCTGGATGTTTTCACGATTCCGCTGCAGGAACTGGTAGAGGATGTGATGAGCGGGAAAATTGAGGATGCAAAAACCCAGACCGCTATCCTGAAGGCGGCCCGGATTCTTGGAATCTGAAGTTTCCCCATATAAGGACTGCAAGGGAAATATATCATCGCTGCATCAGGCCATAAAGCAGAAAATCGGAAATGCGTCCGGACGGGAAGCGGCCCTGCCGGAGAGAATCAAGAGGGCTAAGGAAAAGAAATGGATGACATGAAGGAAAAACGCCTGCGGGAAATGGCGGAGCGAAGCTGGAGCCGGGGGATTCCGTGCTATACGGATTTCCTTGGTCTCAGCGAGCAGACCGTGCTGAAGCGCATCCGTCCGGGACTTTCACAGCCAGAGATCCTGCTGTACGGCGGAGTGGAAGGATGCGAACGGGTTATGGCCGGATTCGGCATTCCGGAAGGGGAGACAGCGCGTTTTCCGATTGCCTGTTTACGAATTACGCCGGACGGAATGCGGTTTGCTCCGGAGATGAACCACCGGGATGTACTGGGGGCCCTGATGAGTCTGGGATTCGAGCGAAGTCTGCTGGGGGATATCATTCTGCGGGAGAAGGAAGCCTGGGTGTTCTGTACGGAACGGATTGCGGAATATATCTGCGACGGACTGACTTCCGTCCGGCGAACCGCGGTGACAACCAGCCGGGTGGATGCGCCACCGGCGGGCGAACTCTTCCGGACTCAGCGGGAAACCGTACAGGTGGCTTCCGAGCGAATGGACGCGCTGGTAGCTCATGTATTCAGACTGAGCCGGGGAAACGCCCAGAGCCTTTTTGCTGCCGGCCGGATCTTTCTGGATGGCACGGAATGTCCGCGGACAGACGCAGAACCCCGGGAGGGGCAGATTATCTCCGTGAGGGGTATGGGAAGATTCAGGTACATCGGCGCTGAATCGAAGAGCAGAAAAGGGAAGACGAATACCGTGATTGAACGGTATATATGAAAAAACCTCCGGAAAAAGCCGGAGGTTTTCAAATATCCGAAATCAGAAGCGCATGCGTTCCTCGATCCAGCTGCGGATTTCAGCGAGCGGGACACGAACCTGCTCCATGGTGTCACGGTCGCGAATGGTCACGGACTGCGTCTCTTCCGTTTCAAAGTCCACACAGATGGAGAAGGGCGTACCGATTTCATCCTGGCGGCGATAACGCTTGCCGATGGAGCCGGTTTCGTCATAATCTACGGCGAAATATTTGCACAGATCATCATGAATCTCACTGGCCAGAGCGCCGAGCTTGTTCTTCTGCAGCGGAAGCACTGCTGCCTTGAAGGGCGCCAGCGTCGGATGCAGATGCAGAACGTTGCGCACATCGCCGCCTTCCAGTTCCTGCTCCTCATAGGCGTTGCAGAGGAAAGCCAGAAGCATCCGGTCCACGCCCAGGGAGGGCTCGATGCAGTAGGGGATGAATTTCTCATTGGTGACCGGGTCCATATACTCCATGGTTTTGCCGGAATGATTCTGATGCTGGGTCAGGTCATAATCCGTCCGGTCTGCCACGCCCCAGAGCTCACCCCAGCCGAAGGGGAAGAGGAATTCGAAGTCAGTCGTGGCTTTGGAATAAAAGGCCAGCTTCTCCGGCTCATGATCCCGCAGACGGAGGTTTTCTTCCCTGATGCCCAGAGAGAGGAGCCAGTTTTTACAGAAGGAGCGCCAGTAATTGAACCACTCCAGATCCTCGCCGGGCCTGCAGAAGAACTCCAGCTCCATCTGTTCAAATTCCCGGACGCGGAAGATGAAATTGCCGGGAGTGATCTCATTCCGGAAGGATTTGCCGATCTGCGCAATGCCGGCGGGCAGCTTTTTCCGGGTTGTCCGCATGACTGCCGGGAAATTGACGAAAATACCCTGGGCGGTTTCGGGACGCAGGTAAATTTCATTGGCACTGTCTTCATTGACGCCGGCATAGGTTTTGAACATCAGGTTAAACTGGCGGATGCCGGTGAAATCCTTCTTGCCGCAGACAGGGCAGACGATATCATGCCCGGCGATGAACTGCTCGAGCTCCGCGTTGGTCCAGCCGTCCCCGGTCTCCTCACCCTTCGTAAAATCCTCGATCAGCTTATCCGCGCGGAAGCGGGCCTTGCAGGCTCTGCAATCCATCAGGGGATCATTGAACCCACCCACATGGCCGCTGGCGACCCAGACTTCCCGATTCATCAAAATTGCGGAATCCAGACCGGTGTTGTATTTGCTCTCCTGAACAAACTTCTGCCACCAGGCTTTCTTGATATTATTCTTCAGCTCCACGCCGAGCGGACCGTAATCCCAGGTATTGGCCAGGCCGCCGTAAATCTCGGAGCCTGCGAAAATAAAGCCTCTGCCCTTGCAGAGGGCGACCAGCCTGTCCATCGTCAGTTCTGCCATGGTGAATCATCCTCCCGAAACGAATAATGTGCAAAGCCCGGAAACGGACTGAATGCATCAGAAACCGGGAAATATCTTAAAATCCGGACAGCGTTTTGTCAAGGATCAGATTGAAGGAAAAGCACTTTTGTGATATGATTTCCGAAGGATTTCGGCGCGGCAGAGCGCCGGGGGACGGGAGATGAACAGCATGAGCGAAGAAAAGAAAAAGAAGGGTCTGTTTGCCCGACTCCGGGAAGGCCTGAGCAAAACCCGGGGCAACATGACCGAAAAGGTCGATGAAATGGTCCGGGACAACCGGAAAATCGACGAAGACTTTTATGAAGAACTGGAAGATATTCTTGTCATGGCCGACTGCGGGCTGAAGGCGACAACAGTCATCATCGATGAGCTCCGGATCCGGGTCAAGAAAGGAAATGTCAAGGAAGCGGCAGAAGCCCGGGAAATCCTGAAGCAGATCATGGTCGAGCAGATGGATATTCCGCGCCCGCCGCTGAAATGGCCGATGGTCATGCTGATGGTCGGCGTGAACGGCGTCGGAAAAACGACCACCATCGGGAAGCTGGCGCTGCGCTTCCAGAGCATTGGACGGAAGGTCATGCTCTGCGCCGGGGATACTTTCCGGGCGGCAGCGGCGGAGCAGCTGACGGTCTGGGCGGAGCGAGCCCGGGTACCCATCGTGAAGCATGAAGAGGGCGCGGATCCCGCAGCAGTAGTCTTTGACGCCATTCAGAGCGCCAAAGCGCAGCAGGCGGATCTGCTGATTGTCGATACGGCCGGGCGGCTGCACAATAAAAAGAATCTGATGGATGAGCTCAACAAGATGCGGCGGGTCATCGACCGGGAATATCCGGAGGCTGATACCCGGTGCATCCTGGTGTTGGACGCGACGACGGGCCAGAACGGACTGCAGCAGGCAAGGGCCTTCAAGGAAGTGGCCGAGATCGGCGGAATCATCCTGACCAAGCTGGACGGAACAGCCAAGGGCGGCATCGCGCTGGCAATCCGTCAGGAGCTGGCGGTGCCGGTTTGGTATATCGGCGTCGGGGAGGGAATCGACGATCTGCAGCCTTTCAATGCGAAGGACTTTGTGGAGGCTTTGTTCTGAGTAAGGAGACTATGGCAATGCGCAGTATGAAAATCAACCGGGGCTGGCATTTCGGTCTGGGAATGATGGATCTTGGGAAACGGATGCGAGGGGAATACGGGGACTGTATCGTCAATCTTCCCCATGATTATATGATTGCGGGGGATGTGTACGCGGATGCCCCTTCCGGCCCGGCCAGTGGATATTACAACGCGGGTGTGGCTCATTATGTCCGGGAGATCGATATTCCCGCAGACTGGGAAGGGGAGCGCATCGTCCTCCGGCTGGACGGGGCCATGATGAACGACACCGTTGAGGTAAACGGCAGCCTGGCATGCCTGCAGCATTATGGCTACGCGCCTTTTGAGGCAGATATTACCCGACACATTTATCCCGGAAGAAAGAATCGCATTTTCATTACCGTCAATCCCAGCATGCAGCCCAACTCACGCTGGTATTCGGGCGCGGGTTTGTTCCGGGGCGTGGAAATTGCACATATGCCCGGACTGCATATCTCCTTTGGCGGGCTTTCCGGGTATACAAAAAAGATTGAATATAAAGCTGACGGGACCCCTGAAACCGCTTATCTGCAGGTGTCCGCTGAAATCAAAAATGAATACGCTGAAAACCGCCTGGCTGAAGTCGATTTTGCTCTGATCAATGACAGAACCGGCGAAACGGTCAAGACCAGCAGGACGCTTACGCAGGTGCAGGCGATGGCCTCCGGTACGGCTTATATGACCCTGACCGTTGATGAACCGCAATTGTGGGATGCTGAAAATCCCAATCTGTACCGTCTGCAGGCTTCCGTAAGGGATACAGGAATCTTCAAGACCCATATTATTTCCAATGAGCAAGTTTCTGAAGATACGGAAAGTGTGCTCTTTGGCATCCGCACCATCGAAGCGGATGTGAAGCACGGCCTGCGGATCAACGGCAAAGCGGTTAAGCTGCGCGGCGGATGCCTGCACCATGACAACGGTCCCATCGGCGCTGTGACGGTGTATGATGCTGAAGCCCGGAAGGTGAAAAAACTCAAGGAAGTCGGTTTCAACGCCATCCGCACTACCCACAATCCACCGTCGTCCGCGCTGATCGAAGCCTGTGACCGCCTTGGCATGTACGTTTTTGACGAAGCTTTCGATGCCTGGGGCATGGGTAAGCAGCCCGGGGATTATAACCAGTATTTTGAAGCTGACTGGGAAAAAGACCTGACTGCTTTTGTGAAGCGCGACCGCTGTCATCCCTGCGTGGTGATCTGGTCTACCGGCAATGAAATTACCGAACGCGCCGGCCTGAACAACGGCTATGTATGGGCTACGAAGCTGGCTGAAACCATTCGTTCCCTTGATATCAGCCGGCCCATCTCCAACGGTATCTGCTCCTTCTGGAACGGACTGGACGATTTTCTTCAGGAAGAGCAGCTCCGGAAATGGCAGGAAGATGCGCAGGGTGGACTTCAGAATGCCGACATCGGCGGCAAGCGGGATCTGCTGTGGGAGCAATACACGGAAGCTTTTGCCAACGGTCTGGATGTAGTAGGCTATAACTATCTCGAAGGCAAGTATGAGCAGGATCACGAAATGTTTCCCGAGCGCGTGATCCTGGGCAGTGAAAACTTTCCAAAGGAGATCGGCATGCACTGGCCCATGATTGAAAAGACGCCATGGGTCATCGGCGATTTCACCTGGACGGCCTGGGATTATATCGGCGAAGCAGGTATCGGCAAAGCAACCTTCTACGAAGCGGGTGATTTAAATATCGGCAATCCCTGGGGTGCGGGATCTCCGTTCCCCTGGCGCACAGCCAATGACGCAGATTTTGACGTGACCGGGCAGATCCGTCCCCAGGGCGTGTATCGCCGCATCGTATGGGGCAGCCGGGAAACCGCTCTTTTCTCCTATGATCCCGCTGTGATCGGAAAGGTGGAAACGCTCTCCAACTGGGGCTTCCCCGGCGTATGGTCCCGCTGGAACTGGCAGGGACAGGAGGGTAAGCCCGGGAAGATTATTGTGTTCAGCAGCGCAGAGGAAGTGGAGCTGTTCGTCAATGGCGAAAGCTGCGGGCGCAAAAGGGCCGGAGAAGCGCTGAGCCACGATATGCCCCTTACCTTCGTGTTCGATACAGTGTATCATTCCGGTATCGTGGAGGCTGTGAGCTATTCCGGGGGAAAGGAAGTTTCCCGGGCAGCGATGAAAACGACCGGGCAACCCGCTGCCATTCGTCTGACGGCGGAAACCGAAAGCCTGAAGGGGGATGGCGAATCCCTGTGCTATGTGAATGCTGAACTGATAGATGAAAACGGTCTGGTGGTGCCTGATGCGGACATGAGCCTGACTGCTGAGGTCACCGGTGCGGCGGAGCTGCTGGGCTTTGGCAGCGGCAATCCCATTACTGCCGAAAACTATACGAAAGGCCGGTTCACCAGTTTTCAGGGGAAAGCTCTGGCCGTGCTGCGCGCGGGCTGTGAATCCGGCGAAGCCAGGCTGACCGTAACGGCGGAAGGCGTCGGTATGGCAGAAATCACGCTGCCTGTACAGCAATAAGAGCGGTTGACCGAAAGTGC
>JAFRGU010000045.1 GCA_017433675.1 Clostridia bacterium | reverse complement strand
GCCCGCTGTCGAAGAAGCGCCTGCTGCCGAGCCCGTCACGATTTCCAGCGACGACGGCGGCACCGAGATGGTATTCAATCCCGACGGCACCTACGTGTTCAAGGTCGCGGCCTACAATATTGAGGACCCGGGCACCTATACCTTTGAAAACGGCATCCTGACCGTCACCAACGCCAACGGCGCGGAAGCGAAGGCCGAGGGAGATCCGCTGAAGCTGCACTATGTATCCAGTGTCAGCGACCAGCTGACCGGCGACTTTACTGTCCCCGCCGAGACCTTTTCGAAATAACGGGAGGGCATCATGAAACAGATTCACGGAACCAATCTGGGCAACTGGCTGGTGCTGGAAAAATGGATGGCGCCGGAGCTGTTTGAGGGTACGGGAACGGAGGATGAAACCTGGCTGGCCCGGAAGCTGCCCGCGGATGAGTTTGCGGCGAAGCTGAAGCAGCATCGGGATACCTATGTGACAGAAAAGGACTTTCAATTTATTGCGGAGAGCGGGCTGGATACAGTCCGCCTCCCGGTAACCTATGCCGTATTTGGCGATCGGCCGCCGCTGACGGGGGCCATCGAATACGTGGATCAGGCCATGGACTGGGCGGAAAAGTACGGATTAAAGGTCCTGCTTGACCTTCACACCGTGCCCCACAGCCAGAACGGCTACGACAACGGCGGAATCACCGGCGTGTGCAAATGGTGCAAGTATCCAGAAGAGGTTGAATTTGCCCTGACCGTGCTGGAACGGTTGGCGGAACGGTATGGCCAGCGTCACGGCCTGTACGGCATTGAGGTACTGAACGAGCCCATCAGCTGGATCGTGTACATGACCGCTCCCTCGACCGGCAAGGCGGAGGATAAGGAAGAAGCGAAGGGCTCCGGTTATGTACCGCTGCCCTTCCTGCGGGATTTCTATACCAGGGCATATCAGCGCATCCGCAGGTATCTGCCGGAGGAGAAAACCGTTGTGTTCCATGATGGCTTCCGCTGCACGGCCTGGAATAAATTCTTCCGCCAGGCGGGATTTAAAAACGTGGCCCTTGACACCCACATCTACATTTTCGCCATGGAAAACTTCGTGCCCATCGCCAAGCCCTGGGTATATAAGATCTATCTGAATGCCTGCATGAAGCAGGTGCGCAAGGCCCAGAGGGACATCCCCGTAATCGTGGGCGAATGGTGTATCTGTAATAAATACGCCAATAAGATGGATCAATCCGTGATGAGCCAAAAGGAACGAGCTGACAGGCAAAAGGCCAAGTACCAGCAGATCGCCAAAATGGAGCTGGACGCCTGGAAGGAAACAGCGGGCTGGTTCTACTGGAACTATCAGCTGCTGCGGGACCGTAATAAGCCCACGGACGAAAGCTGGAAGGAAAGCTGGGATCTGAGCCGGTGCTTAAAGAACGGCTGGCTGACCCAGGAGGATTTCACAAAATGAGCACAGTTAAAAAAAACTTTTGGAATCTTCCCATTCTGAATTCCCGCACCAATAAGCAAAAGGTCACTCTGCCAGAAATGATCTTCGGCTACTTCCTGGGCCCTCTGTTGGTCTTGGCGATGACCAGTGTGGTTTCCACCTATTACCTGACCTTCTACCGCACCTATGACGATATCGTTGTGTCAGGAAAATTTCTGGTACTGCTGCCGCTGATTTCCATTATTCCCATGGCTCTGTCCAACATTATCGTGGGTATTATGCTGGGAAAAACGAAAACCCGGCAGGGCAAAGCCCGTCCATTCATCCTTGCTGCTGGTCCGCTGCTTCTGGTCTCCGGTATCGTGATGTTCATTATCCCTTATTTTTCCATGGGCTTCCGAATGGCCTGGATGGCGATTACCTATAATCTGTTCGCTGCCTTGGCGAATCCCATCTATTCCAATTCCCATTATCTAATGGTATCCCTGTCCACCCGTGATCTGGATCAACGGGGCAAGCTGTCCGTGGTGGCCAATATCCCCGCCGTGGCGGGCAACGGCCTGGTCAGCAGCATCCTGATGCCCGCCATCCTGGGCTGGATCAAATCCGGCGAAGCCATCGGCCTGGATATGGGCCTGGGCCAGCAGATTGTGCAGAACCGCTGGCAGACAGTGATGCTGATTTTTGCCATCGCCGCCTTTGTGGGCTGCATGCTGGAATACTTGTTCACCCGCGAGCGCATCACCGAGGAAGATATTGATGAAAGCGCGTCCGAGCAGAAGGGCGAAATCATCTCCACTGGCAAGCAGCTCAAGGCTGCCGTCGGCGACAAATACTGGTGGATCATCATGATCTTCTATTTCCTGTATCAGGCGGGGGTCATGTTCAAGGGCGGCTATGTGTTCAATATCTTCTGCAACGACTTCTTCCCTTCCGTCACCGTGTTCGGACAGACCATGAACGCCGAAGGCGTTCAGTCCCTAATGGCCCTGATCGGCGGCATTCCCCTGGCGGCGGGGATGCTGTTTGCCTGGCCCGTGGCCAATAAGATCGGTAAGCGCAATTTCGTGTTGCTGGGCTGCGTGGTGTCCATCATCGGCAGCGTGGTCTGCCTGCTCGACCCCTCCAATTTTATCATCGTGACCGTCGGACAGATCCTCAAGGGCTTTTCCTCCATTCCCGGCGCTTACATCATGATGGCCCTGTTTGCGGACGTGCTGGATCATCTGGAAGCGAAAAACGGGTTCCGGGTTGACGGCATCTCCATGAGCGTGTATTCTACCATTTTGACGGTGGTGAATGGCCTGGCGGTGGCGTTCTTCAACCTCTTCTATGATGGCGGCGCGTTTACCCACCAGCAGGTGTCCAGCTTCTTTTTCCTGGGCTTTGAGATCTTCGCCCACGGCATACTGATCCTGGTACTGCTGTTCCTGAACGTGGAAAAGCACATCCGGGAGGAGCAACGGCTTATCGCCGATCGCAAGAAAGGAAACGCATGATGAATAAAGCACTTCATCTCTCCGTGACCTATGGTCGAGGTGCGTGGGATCAGCAGTTTTCCCAAACGGTGCTGTTCCGTCCGGGCGATACCGAGAACAGAGTCATCAACCTGTACCCGGAAATCACCTATCAGGCCTTTGAGGGCTTTGGCGGAGCGATCACCGAAGCAGCCGGAACCACCTACAATCAGATGGATGAAAGCCAAAGGCGGGTGCTGATGGAGGCATACTTTGGGAAGGAGCGGATGAACTATCAGTTTATCCGCCTCCCCATGGACAGCTGCGATTTCTCCCTGGGGCAGTATGAAGCCTCCTCCCGGCCTGATCTCAGCGATTTCAGCCTGGAACGGGTAAAAAAGAATCTGTGGCCTATGCTGGACGATGCGGAAAAAGCGGCGGGCAAAAAGCTGAAACTGATTCTCACCCCCTGGTCACCTCCCGCCTGGATGAAAACCAACGGCAGGCGGGATCATGGCGGCAGGCTGAAAAAGGAATACGAGGGCCTGTGGGCGGAATACCTGTGCCGCTATATCCAGGCGTATAAGGAACATGGTTATCAGGTAGTGGGCATGACGCTGCAAAACGAGCCCAAGGCCGTGCAGACCTGGGATTCCTGTATCTTCACCGCCCGGGAGGAAAAGTATTTTCTGAAGGACGTGATGCGGCCGGCCCTGGAAAAGTATGGCCTGGATGACATCCAGATTTATCTTTGGGATCACAACAAGGAACGGGTTTATGAGTGGATGCGGGATATCATCGATGCGGAAACCCGTGATCTGGTGGCGGGGGCGGCCTTCCACTGGTACTCCGGCGATCACTTTGACGCCCTGGATCTGTGCAGGGCGCAATTCCCGGACAAGAAGCTGATTGTGTCCGAGAGCTGCATCGAGTTCAGCAAGTTTGATCCCGCCGATGCCTGCGGTGCGGCGCTGCATATCAGCCATGAGCTGATGGGTGATCTGAACCACGGCATTTCCGCCTTTATCGACTGGAATCTGCTGGTGGATGAGCAGGGAGGCCCGAATTATGTCGGCAATTACTGCCTGGCGCCTTTCCTGTTCGATACCCGGAAAAAGACGTTGATTCCCCATCTGATTTCTCAATACTTTGAACATTTTTCCCATGCGGTGCGGCCCGGTGCTGTGCGCATCGCCTCCACCCGGTATGCGGAGGAGATTGAAGTGACCGCCTGGAAACAACCGGACGGCGTCTTAACCGGTGTGCTGATCAACCGTGCCACGGAAGCCAGGTCCCTCTGCGTCCGTCTGAACGATCAGGAAGCGGAGCTGCTGCTTCCAGCCTGCTCCATTGCCGATTTCTCCATTCAGCAACCTGATGCTGACTGATTGTGTCAGCAACCTGATGCTGACTGATTGAGAGTTGACAGAAAAAACTTTTTCGGGCAATAAGTTTGAAAGTTCTCTTGCATGACACATTGGCGAACAGGAGATCTGGGTCATAAAAATGAGATTTGATTTTGAAACGCTGCCGGACAGGCGGGGAAAAGACGCGCTTGCGTGGGATGAGATTGGGATGCCCGGAGCACCGGCGGGGCCGAAAGAGGGCTTCGATGCAATTCCCATGTGGGTGGCCGATATGAATTTTGTCTGCTGTCCCACGATCCAGGAAGCGATTATCCGGAGGACACAGCACCCGGCATTTGGTTATTTCAGGATTCCGGATGAATACTATGAAGCGGTCATCCGCTGGCAGATGAAGCGGAACGGTGTTACGGGGCTCAGGAAAGAACATATCGGTTATGAAAACGGCGTATTGGGCGGTGTGGTTTCCACACTGAATGTGCTTTGCTCCCGGGGGGACAAGGTATTGGTCCAGAGCCCGTGTTACGTTGGTTTCATCCATGCGCTGCATAACAACGGCTATGAAATCGTATATAATCCGCTGGTCCGGGATGAAAGGGGAATCTGGCGGATGGATTATGAGGACCTGGAAAGGAAGATTGTTGAAAACAGGATCCATGCCACGATTTTCTGCAATCCGCACAATCCCTGCGGAAGGGTCTGGGAACCGGAAGAGATCCGAAGGGCAATGGAGATCTTTGAAAAGCATCAGGTGTGGGTAATCTCGGACGAGATCTGGTCGGATATCCTGCTGGATGGGCACAGGCATACGCCGGTACAGTCTGTCTGCGAGTATGCCCGGGAACACACGGCAGCGTTTTATGCTCCCTCAAAGACTTTCAATCTGGCCGGACTGGTGGGCAGCTACCATATTATCTATGGAGACTGGCTGCGGGAGAGACAGGAAAAAGAAGCATCCCTGAGCCACTATAACACCATGAACGTTTTGTCGATGCATGCATTGCTTGGCGCCTATACGCCGGAAGGGGAGACATGGGTTGATGAGCTGTGTGAGACACTGTCCGGTAATATCCGCTGCGCCTGTGAGCAGATTCGGAGCTGGACCGGGGTTACGGTTCAGCGGCCCCAGGGAACATATATGCTTTTTCTTGACTGCAGGGAATGGTGTAAAAACAACAGGAAGACCCTGGACGAGCTGCTGAAGATGGGAACAGATGTGGGCGTGGCCTGGCAGGATGGACGGCAGTTCGAATACCCCTGGGGAATCCGGATGAACCTGGCGCTTCCGCGCTATAAAGTACAGGAAGCTTTTGACCGGCTGAATCGATATGTTTTTGATCTATCATGAAAGCAGACAGGAGGAAAACGTATGCTGAGTCTGGAAAGGGCGGCTGAGCTGAACAGTACGATGGTGACGGAAGATCATCTGATCATCCATGCGAAAAATGTGAGCTATGCCATGGGAGCCATGGCGGAGCATTTCGGAGAAGATGTGGAATACTGGCAGGCGATCGGGCTTCTGCATGATTATGATTATGAGAAGTATCCGGAAGAACATCTGCAGCACACCAGAGAGCCGCTGCTGGCGGCCGGCGTAGCGGAAGAGGATGTACGGGCCATTCTGAGCCATGGATGGGGCATCTGCACGGATGTAAAACCGGAAACGAATCTGGAAAAAAGCCTGTTCGCGGTGGATGAGCTGACAGGGATCATCCAGGCGTGTGCGCGGATGCGGCCGAATGGGATCCGGGACCTGGAGATCCAAAGCTTTATGAAGAAATATAAGGATAAGAAATTTGCGGCGAAATGCGATCGTGAACTGATCCAGAAAGGCTGCGAGCTGCTTGGCATGGAAGTCCGTGAGGTTGCGGAGATCTGCATCGAAGGAATGAAGCCGCACGCGGCGGAGATCGGGCTGGAGGGTACCGGCGCAAAATCAGAAGCTGGCCCGGATGGTACAATCTGAGCACGGCGGGAACGCGGAGGACGGATATCCTTCCTGCAGCCACGGGTTATGCGCATTCGGGAGTGACGGCTGAAGCGGATTGCTGCCTTGTGAACCGCACCCCGGGAAAAGCGGACAGAAAAGAAATGAGTATGGAGGGAAAACAGGATGGGATATATTTCAGACGCATTGCTGAGAAAATACGCGGAACTGATCGTTCGAACGGGCGCGAATGTTCAGAAGGATCAGGTTGTGCAGCTGACGGTTTCCGTTGAGCAGCATCAGTTTGCCGGGATGCTGATGGAAGAATGCTATAAGACTGGCGCAAAAAAAGTAAATGTGGACTGGACATATGATATTCAGAGCCGGCTGAACTATCTGTACGCGGATCAGGAAACCCTGTCCACGGTGCTGCCTTGGGAAGAGGAGAAAATGAAGCAGATGGTCCAGGATCTGCCGGTGCGGATTTTTATCGCCTCCGAGGATCCGGATGCCCTGAGCGGCATCGCCTCTGAAAAGCTGTCCGCGGTGACCCGGGCCAGATCCAGGGTCATCAAACCGTATCGGAACGCCATCGAGGGAAAACACCAGTGGGTGATTGCGGCGTACCCTTCCGTGAAATGGGCCAGGAAGTGCTTCCCGGATCTGACGGATGAAGAAGCGATCAGCAGGCTGTGGAAGGCGATTCTGAAGACGGTCCGGGTCCGGGAAGACAACGACCCGGTGGCGGAATGGAAAGCCCATACGGATTTTATCGAAAAAAAAGCTGCCTGGCTGAACAGGCAGGGATTTGTCTCCATGAGATATCACAGCGGAAACGGAACCGATTTCACGGTGGATCTGATCCCGGAGGCGGCCTGGGAAGGCGCGGGCGTAACGAATTCGACGAACGGGGCGTTCTATATTCCGAACATGCCCACGGAGGAGATTTTTACATCTCCCCGCGCGGGCATGTGTGAGGGTACGCTGGTGGCCGTGAAGCCCCTGTCCTGGAACAGCCAGCTGATTGAAGATTTTTCTATTACCTTTCATCAGGGAAAGGCGGTTTCCTGCAAGGCGAAAAAAGGACAGGCGCTGCTGGAAAAAATGATCCATATGGATGAAGGTGCCTGCATGCTGGGCGAGGTTGCGCTGGTTCCGAAGGAAAGTCCGGTGAATCAGTGCGGATTCCTGTTCTATGAAACGCTCTTTGATGAAAACGCATGCTGCCATTGCGCGCTGGGGATGGGCTTCAAGGAAGTTCTGCCCCAGGGAAACGATCTGACGATGGAACAGGCACAGCAGCGGGGAATCAATGATTCCATGATTCATGTGGATTTTATGGTTGGAGCGGATGACCTTTCCATCGACGGCATCAAACAGGACGGCACAGTCATTCCGATCTTCCGGAACGGCACCTGGGCGAAGTAACCCCCTTACCGCTTCAGCAGGCGGAGCAGCTTCTCCCGAAAACCAGGCTTGGCGGCGACGGGCTTGGTGAACGTGACCGGATGATCCATATACCAGGCCAGCACGTTGATCGGCTCGTTATCGCCCGGCTTCTTCAGGGTGTATTCGCCGTCGCTGCCCAGCTGCCAGCCCTTGACATTGTCCGCCAGGATGCGCTCCATATATTCTTCCAGAAACCGCTTCAGCTCCGGATCCAGCACAGGGGCAGCGATTTCAACCCGGCGATCCTGATTGCGGGTCATGAAATCCGCGGAGGAAATATACAGCTTCAGCTTCTCTCCTTCTCCAAAGGCATAGATGCGCCCGTGCTCCAGGAAGCGCCCGACCATGGAGGTGACGGAGATGTTTTCCGTTCTGTCCGGAATGCCGGGCAGAATGCAGCTGATGCCCCGGACGATCAGATCGATCCGGACGCCGGCTCTGCTGGCTTCACTCAGCTTTTCGATGAGTTCCCGGTCGCTGACGGAATTCACCTTCACCCGGATCCGCCCCTCGGAGCCCAGGGTGATCTGCTCATCAATCAGCTCCATGATCCGGTTTTTCATGGCGTAAGGCGCGACGAACAGCGTGTCATATTCGCCGGCGCTGTTGCCGATCAGCATGTTTTCAAAGAAATTAACCGCTTCCCGGGTGATGTCCCGGTTGGTGGTCATCAGGCAGAAATCCGTATACTGCCGGCTGGTTTTTTCATTATAATTCCCGGTTCCTACCTGAGCCAGATAACTCAGCCCGCCCCGTTCCTTCCGGGTGATCAGGCACAGCTTGGCATGGCATTTCAGCTTTTCCGGGCCGTAAATGATCCGGCATCCCGCCTCTTCCATCTCCCGGGCCCAGTCGATGTTGTTCTGCTCGTCAAAGCGCGCGCGAAGCTCCATCAGCACGGTGACTTCCTTGCCGTTCTCCGCCGCGTCGCACAGGGTTTTGGCGATAATGGAATTCCGGGCCATGCGGTAGATGGTGATCCGGATGGAAACCACGTTCGGATCCCTGGCGCTCTGGCGCAGCAGATCCAGGAAGGGCTGCATGCTCTGATAGGGATAGAACAGCAGCACATCCTTCTGGGCAACCTGCTCCCAGACGGGGCGGTCCGGATCCAGATAGTCCGGATATACGGGGGTATAAGGCTTATAGAACAGGCGGGACGGCACATGCTCCAGCTGATCCATGTATCCAAACTTCAGCGGGCATTCGCTATGGAAAACAAACTCCGGCCCGAGCTTCAGATATCCGCTCAGCAGCTTTGTCAGCTTCGGCGCTTTTCCTTCCAGTTCCAGCCGAACCGGGGCCAGACGGGTCCGTTTCTTCAGCAGGGCCTGCATATAGTGCAGGAAATCCGGACCGCTGTTATCATCCTGCTCCTCGAACAGCTCTTCGCTCAGCGTAATATCCGCATTCCGCGTGATGGAGATCACGGCTTTTTCCGTCAGTTCATAGATTTTAAAAATCTTTTTCAGGTTGCCCAGAATGACGTTCTCCGTTCGGATAAAGGTAATTCCGTCGCCCGGGACCTGAATAATCCCCGGGATGCTCTGGGGAACATCCACGATCCCCAGTAGGGTCTGAGCTTTGGGAGCAGCCGTTTTGCCTTTCTCTTTTTCCTTTTCCTTTTCCTTCTCCT
>JAFRGU010000044.1 GCA_017433675.1 Clostridia bacterium | reverse complement strand
TGCCGGTCCGTTTGATACATCCGGTCCGTCTCCAGCGTCCACAGCACCGCCGCGTTTTCCTTCGGGCTTTCCCGCACCGGGGCCTCCTCCCCGGCGCACAGCCATGTCCGCAGAATCTGCTTGGTTTTCACGGCGTTTTTGTTCTTTTCGCCCATTCCGGCCCCCGGCAGCATCATGATTCCCGCCAGCACCCACGCAATCCACTTTCTGCTTTTCATCCTGTCTCCCGTTTTTCATTCGCTCTTACGATGGTCTGATTGATGTTTTCCATAGTATATCAGCTGATTGCCCCGGGTGCAACGGTTTCCGCCGGAGCAGGGGTTTGTCTTACCCCCGGCGAATTCTCTAATGAACCTATACCATGCATAAGAAAGGACCCTTTGGGGCATCGATCAGCCATGACACTGCAAACCATTGAATTCGGGGACCGCAGCTCCGATCTTCGGCTGATTCAGCCGGTCGATGAGCATGATCTTTCCGGGATAGAGCGTGAAATCGCTGCGATCCGGGAGCTGACCGGATCCTCCTTTCAGCTGACGGCGGTTCCGGTTCCCCGCTGGAATCAGGATCTGTCTCCCTGGCCGGCCGCTCCCGTCTTCGGCAGAGAAGGCTTCGGGGATGGGGCGCCCGGTCTGCTGCAGGACATTCTGCATCTGGTGGAGCGTGAAACCCGGAGCATCATTCTCGGCGGATATTCGCTGGCGGGGCTGTTTTCCCTGTGGGCGGGATATCAGACGGACCGCTTTGCGGGGATCGCGGCAATCTCCCCTTCCGTCTGGTTTCCGGGCTTTACGGCGTATATGGAACAGCAGAAAATCAGTGCGCCCTGCGTTTGCCTGAGCCTGGGAGACCGGGAGGAAAAAACCCGGAATCCGGTGATGTCCACGGTGGGAGACTGTATTCGAACGGCGTATGATTTGCTGTCCCGGCAGGGAGTCGCATGCACACTGGTCTGGAATGAGGGGAATCATTTCAGGGAACCGGACCTGAGATGCGCCAGAGGCTTTGCCTGGGTAATGAACCACATTTCCCGGTCTGAAAACGGATGATAGGGAGGCTGTACATGTTCCTTTCGATTCTGAAAATGGTGCTTCCGGTGCTGATCATGTTCCTGCTGGGCTGGCTGTGTGCCCGGAAAAGGATCTTTGATCCGCAGGGGCTGACGGGCATCAAGAACCTGGTGGGCCAGGTGCTGCTGGTGGCTGTTCTGTTTAACGCCTTCTTCACCGCGGAGTATTCCGGCCGTCTGGCGCTGACGCTGGCAGTCGTCTTTCTTTCCAGCGCGCTGGGGCTGGGTGTCGGCTTCCTGCTCCGCCGCCTTGTAAAGCCCCGCAGACGGTTTTTGCCGTTCCTGGTCACCAACTTTGAGGGCGGCATGATGGGGTATGCCCTCTTCGGCCTGCTCTATCCCGGCCAGACCCACGTGTTCGCCATGGTGGATATCGGGCAGACCCTGGCCGCCTTCACGGTTTTCCTGACAGTCCTGCAGGCGGTCAGTGCCGGCAGGGCGGATCCGAAATCGCTGGCGAAAATCGCCTTCAGCAATCCGGTGCTCATCGGCGTGCTGCTGGGCATTCTCCTGGGGGTGACCGGCGTGGGGAAATGGGTGCAGTCCATCCCGGCCGGCCAGATCGTGGCGGAAACGATGGCTTTTGTCAGCGCGCCGGTTTCCGGCCTGATTCTGATTATCGTGGGCTACGAGCTTCGCTTCAGAAAGGAGCTGCTGGGCCCGGTGCTGAAGACCGTAGGTCTCCGGCTGCTGGTGATGGCTGCCCTTCTGGGGCTGGATTACCTGGTGATCTTCAGCATCATTCCCTTCGATAAGCAGCTCTTCATCGCCCTGATGCTGGCCTGGTCCCTGCCCGCTCCGTTCATCATCCCCCTGTATGCGGATCTCGGGCAGGACAGCGAATACATTTCCACTTCTCTTTCCGCCCAGACCGTCGCCTCCATTCTGCTCTTTATCGGGGTCGCCGCTTATTCCCTGGCGTAATTCGTATGCGGTCCTGGAGGCGATGCCTGTTTCACGCTCTTTTCCATAGACCAAAAATCAAAAAACGCCGCAGATTCGTGCCTCCGCTCGGGTTGCAGCATCGGGCTGCAGCCGCGCTGGTCGGCCGGTTTCTGCGGCGATTTATTCTCGTCGAAAACCCGCTGGAATATGCTGTTCCGGATTACCGGACAGCTTCGGCGCCCTTCTCCATGGCCTGCCGGTTAATGGGCAGCAGGTGCTCCTTCTTCGGTCCGAAGGTGGCTTTCAGGGCTTCCATCGCAGCGTCGATAGAAACGACGCCGGTCTTTTTCAGGATCGCGCCGAGCATCACCATGTTGGCGGTCCGGCTGTTCCCCAGCTGTTCGGCAATGCCGTTGCAGTCCACGGGAATCGCGGTAATGTCGTCCCGGTCCGGGGTGATGTCGATCAGGGAGGAATTGTACAGCATGATGCCGCCCTTTTCCATGGCAGGCGTAAACTTGATCATGCTGGGTTTGTTCATGATTACGGCGATCGGGATCTCCGTCACCAACGGAGAGCCAATTGGCTCATCGGAGATGACGACGGCGCAGTTGGCCTCGCCGCCCCGCATCTCCGGGCCGTAGGAGGGCATCCAGGAAACATTCATGCCCTCGTGCATGGCGGCCTTAGCCAGCAGCTGACCGATCAGCAGCACGCCCTGCCCGCCAAATCCGGCAATCAGGAATTGCGCTTCCATGGATTATTCCACCTCCTTCTTCACACCCAGGGGATACTGCGGAATCATGTTGGCTTCCAGCCAGTTCAGCGCTTCCCGGGGAGTCATGCCCCAGTTGGTGGGACAGGAGGAAAGAACCTCCACCATGGAAAAGCCCTTCTTCGCGATCTGGGTTTCAAAAGCCTTCTTGATGCACTTCTTCGCGTCCAGGATGTGCTTCACGTCGTGGACGGAGCACCGGGCGATGTAGGCCGGCCCGTCCAGCGTTGCCAGCATTTCGCTGACCCGGATCGGGTATCCGCACAGGGCGGGATCCCGTCCGTAGGGCGAGGTGGTGGTTACCTGTCCCGGCAGGGTCGTCGGAGCCATCTGGCCGCCGGTCATGCCGTAGATCGCGTTGTTCACGAAGATCACGGTGATGTTCTCGCCGCGGGTTGCCGCGTGGGTAATCTCGGCCGCGCCGATGGAGGCCAGGTCACCGTCCCCCTGATAGGTGAACACGACGTTCTGGGGATTGACCCGCTTGCATCCGGTCGCCACGGCGGGCGCACGGCCATGGGCCGCTTCCATCATGTCGACGTTGAAGTAGTTGTATGCGAACACGGCGCAGCCCACCGGCGCGATGCCGATGGTTTTTCCCTGGATCCCCAGCTCGTCGATGGCCTCCGCCACCAGCCGGTGAATGATCCCGTGGGTGCATCCGGGGCAGTAATGCAGGGGCGTGTCCGTCAGGATCTTCGTCTTTTCATATACCACAGCCATGCCTTACACACCCTCCTTTGCCAGTTTTTCAACCTCGGTGATAATCTCCCGCACGGTGGGAACGATACCACCGGTCCGCCCGAAGAAGTGGACCGGAACCTTTCCTTCCGCGGCCAGCCGCACATCGTCGACCATCTGGCCCATGCTCATTTCCACCGTCAGGAAGGCTTTCGCGTGCTCCGCCGCTTTGGCGATCGGAGCGTTCGGGAAGGGCCACAGGGTAATGGGCCGGATCAGTCCCGCCCGGATGCCTTCCGCGCGCAGCTTGCGCATGGCGCTCCGGGCGATGCGGGCGGTCGTGCCATAGGCGCAGATCACGTAGTCCGCGTCCTCCGTCAGCTCCTCCTGCCAGCGGCATTCGGTCTGTTCCATCACCGCGTATTTTTCATACAGGTGGTTTACATGCTTCTCCAGCACGGCGGGATCAATGTACAGGCTGTTGATGATCGCCCGCTCCCGGTCGCTCTGGGGCGTCCAGCCCGTGGCCGCCCAGGTCTTCGGGGGCAGATCCGCCGGCTTCTGGTAGTCCGGCATCTCGACCGGTTCCATCATCTGGCCGATCAGTCCGTCGCCCAGAACCAGCACGGGATTGCGGTATTTGTCCGCCAGGTCGAATGCCTTCTGGGTCAGCTCAACGGCTTCCTGGATGGAGGAAGGCGCCAGCACGATCATGCGGTAGTCCCCGTGGCCGCCGCCCCGGGTCGCCTGGTAATAGTCGCTCTGCGCCGGCTGGATGGATCCCAGTCCGGGGCCTCCGCGCACCATGTTCACGATGACGCAGGGCAGCTCGGCGCCGACGATATAGCTGATCCCTTCCTGCTTCAGGGAGATTCCCGGGGAGGAGGAGGAGGTCATGACCCGGGCACCCGCGCCGGCCGCGCCGTAGACCATATTAATGGCGGCGACTTCGCTCTCCGCCTGCAGGAAGCAGCCGCCCTCGATCTTCGGCAGCCGCTTGGACATGTATTCCGGAATCTGGTTCTGGGGGGTGATGGGATAACCGAAGAAAAACCGGCAGCCGGCCTGGATGGCCGCTTCGGCGATGGCCTCATTCCCCTTCATGAGCATTTTCTGTCCCATGGTCAAACACTCCTTTTTACTTTTCGACCCGGATCACGGCGTCAGGGCACATTCTGGCGCAGAAAGCGCAGCCGATGCACTGGCTCTGATCGGTAACGGCGATGGGATGATAGCCTTTGGAATTGATCTCCTTGCTGAGGGCCAGGATTTTCTTGGGGCATACATCGGCGCAGAGTCCGCAGCCCTTGCAGGTTTCCTGGGCGATGGTCAGCATAGCCATGGCTTTACCGCCTCCTTCATTGGGTTTGGATGCAATTATAGCCGGTATCAATCCGGCCCGTCAATATGGAACACAGAAAAAAACCAAAGGCCGGCCCCTGTTCAGTTCCTCAGAGCAGGGTTTGCAGATATGCCCCCAGCTTCTCCCCGGCCATCCGGTTCCATTCGGCGTTCGGATGATTCCGCGCGCCGCAGTCCTCTTCATGATAGTCCGGAAGTGCAAAGGTGTAAATCTGCTCCATTCCTTCCGCCCGGGCCTGGTCCGCCGCTGCGGCCGCGATCTCCGGGTGGCATCCGCTGTCCGGCAGAATCCACACAATCTTCGCCTTCGGATTGTTCTTCCGGACCTTCCGGATCAGTCGGAGGCATCCCTCCCGCAGTTCCTCCCGGTCCTGTTCATAGCTCTGCCTGGCGTTCATCCCGCCGGCGTCGTTGCTTCCCAGCCGGATGCAGACAAAGTCCGCCGGCCATCCGGAAAAATCATAAGCCTTCCCGCATCCCCGGGCTTCCGCTTCCGGACCCTTCAGCACGCCGGCAATCTGCTCGTATCCGTCGCTCATGTTGCCCTTCGCTTCGTGCATCCAGTTCCAGATCACGCCGTATCCGCTCTGGCTCAGGATCCGCCGCTCCGCGTTCAGCATCCGGCATGCATACCAGGAGTAGTTCCCCCGGGCTGAAAACCAGGGCGTGATCCATTCGTCGTTTCCCCTTGGTGCCAGGGATCCTTCGCCGCTGGTCAGGCTGTCGCCGATGAATTCGATCTTCAGGGCGTATTCCGGGAGCGGCAGCAGTTCCCCTTCATATCGCAGGGTGTGCACCCGGATCGTCGCGGCGGGAGAATCCGGCATGCACTGGGTCTCCTTCATCAGGGTCACCGTCCGCTCCTTCTCCGCCTCCATACCCAGGATCAGCGGGTAGAAGCGGATCCCCGGTTCCACCGGAAAGCGGCATACCGGGTTCCCGTCGCTCAGCACGATCATCCAGAAGATCGGGCTTTTCTCCGGCGCCTCTATCTCGGCCCAGATATCGCTGCCCCGGTGCCGGACCTCCAGCCCGCTCCCGGTCCAGTCCAGGCAGATCGGCCGCTGTGTCCGGTCCATTCTCCCCAGAATCCGCAGCTTCGGATTCTCCGGATTTACAGGAATTGTCTCCATTTTCTTCTCCTCAGATCGACTTTTTCGTTGGGGCGCCTTACGTTAATCTCGATCGGAAAGCCCCCAATCCACTTTCTCAGATCGACTTTTTCGTTGAACCCCGAAGGGGGTGGGGCGCAAGGCGCCAGTGGCGCCTTGCGTTGATTTCGATCGGAAAGCCCCCACTCCATTAGATCAGCTTCATCGTGAACCAGGTGGTGTAGACCTTTCCCGGCTCGAGCATCGTCACATAGGGCTTGTCCTCAAAGTTGTCGGAATCCTGCGCCCGTCCGGGCATGCCGTGCCACGGCTCCAGACACACGTAGTCCGCATTTTTCTTCGGCATGCTCCAGATGGCCAGCACCTCCATCTTCGGGAATTCAAACCGCAGTCCGCGCCCGCTTTCCCGGTGAACCAGATCCACGCACCGGCTGTTCAGCCCGGCGAATACCAGGGCATCCCGCTCGTCGAACAGCGCGTGATTCAGCGGCAGAATTCGTCCGTCCTGCAGTTCCTTCAGCTGCTCTTCCCCGTCAATCAGGTATCCGCCCGGAGCAAGGGAGTTGATCCCGCTCTCTTTCTGCTCGAAAACGATCTGATAGTCCGTGTATTTTGCGCCGGCTTCCATGGGCACAATATAACCGGGATGCCCGCCCACGCAGCATGGCATCACCCTGTCGCTCCGGTTTTCGATCAGGAAGGTGGTGGTATAGCCGTTTTCGAACAGCCGGTAGGTCACATGGAAAGCAAATTCGAAGGGATACATGTTCCGGGTCTGATCCGTTGCGGTCATGACCAGATCCACATAATCCTCCCCCGCCTGGAAGACTTCAAAATCCGGCTCCCGGGTAAAGCCATGCTTCGTCATGGGATAAGCCTCTCCGTCAATCAGGATCCGCCCGTCCCGGACCGATCCGCATACCGGAAAAAGCACCGGGGCATGCTGCGCCCATACCGCCGGATCCGCCTGCCAGATCCGTTCCTGTCCGTCCGCTCCACGGAAGGAAGCGATCTGCGCGCCCTGAGTCTGGATAACCGCCTTGGTTTTCCCGTATTGCAGATTTATGTATGTCATCTTTGCTC
This sequence comes from Clostridia bacterium, assembly GCA_017433675.1. Classification (GTDB taxonomy): domain Bacteria; phylum Bacillota; class Clostridia; order Christensenellales; family Aristaeellaceae; genus Aristaeella. The sequence goes on along the minus strand of JAFRGU010000044.1, from coordinate 1,354 downwards.
CTCCTTTATCGTTTAGGGCTCCCGCCTCATTATTTTACTATACAGTTTCGGTCTTAGCAACCAGTGAAACGTTGCTCGGGGACCATTCTCCCGCATGAACAGCGCGGGCATCAGAAGATCATCGGCGATCAGGTCCCCGGTCAGGTGCCGGAAAGGAAAATTTCCGCTGTTCCCGAATCCCTGCTTGTACGGGCGGATAGAATCTGTTACACTGTTTTCCGGGATGCAGAACAGGGAAAGGGGACGAGAACGCCATGAAAAAGCTGCTGTATGGTTGCGCCTATTATGATGAATATATGCCTGAAGAACGTCTCGCCCGCGATATGCGGATGATGCGCGAGGCCGGTATGAATCTGATCCGCATTGCGGAATCCACCTGGGCCAGTGAGGAACCCCGGGAGGGGGAATTTGACTTCTCCCATGTAATCCGCGCCATTGAGGCAGCGAAGGCCGAGGGCATCTCCGTGATTGTGGGTACCCCCACCTATGCCATTCCGCCGTGGCTGGCAGCCAAGTATCCGGAAATCATCGCAGTCACGGAGCAGGGGCCGGGCAGATATGGGGCCCGCCAGAATATGGATATCACCAATCCGGACTATCTGCGTCACGCGGAGCGGATCATCCGGAAGCTCATGGAAGCGGTTCAGCCTTATGAGAATGTCATCGGCTTCCAGCTGGATAATGAAACCAAGCATTACCACACGGCCGGTCCCAACGTGCATCAGTGGTTTATCGACTGGCTTCGGGAACAGTTCGGCTCAATTGATGCGGTGAACGAAGCCTTTGGCTTCGCCTACTGGTCCAACCGGGTGGACTGCTGGGAGCATCTGCCCGATCCGTCCGGAACGATCAACGGCAGCTACTGGGCTGCCTTTGAAAACTTCCGTCACCAGCTGGTAACGAACTTCCTGCTCTGGCAGCGGAGCATTGTGGATGAATACCGGCGTCCGGATCAGTTCGTAACCCATAATTTTGACTTTGGCTGGCGGGGTTCGTCCTTCGGCGTCCAGCCGGATGTGGATCACGATCAGGCGGTAAAAGCGGTCACCGTGGCTGGCTGCGATATCTATCATCCTTCGCAGGATGCGCTGACCGGAAAGGAGATTGCCTTCTGCGGCAGTCTGACCCGCTGTCTGAAGCAGGAGAATTATCTGGTGCTGGAAACGGAGGCGCAGGGGTTCCCCCAGTGGACGCCCTTCCCGGGACAGCTGCGGCTTCAGGCCTTCAGCCATCTGGCCACCGGTGCAAACTGTGTGGAATACTGGCACTGGCATTCCCTGCATAACGCCATTGAGACATACTGGAAGGGTGTGCTGAGCCATGATCTGCGGGAAAACCGGATCTATCGGGAAGC
>JAFRGU010000321.1 GCA_017433675.1 Clostridia bacterium | reverse complement strand
GCAGCGGCCACAGGACGCCCCCAGGAAGCAGCAGCCACCCAGGGCAACCCGGAGCCCTGCCGGAGATCAGACCCGCGCTCAGAGCTCAGCAGCAGCCCCCAGGCGCGCCGCTGCCGCCGTTCCTTAGGAAGCACCGCCACCCGAAGCAGCTGCCGGAGCTCCTACCAGGTTGACAACCAGCAGCGGCCCCGGAGCGGATCAGTCCCCGGCCACCGTTCCCGCTGCCGATCCGGTACCAGCAGCGGCCCCCCAGGGCGCGCGCTGGTAACCGTCCCCACTGCCGGACGTGTCCAGAGTGGACACCGGAGCAGCTGCCGCCGCTGCCGATCCGGAGCGGAATAGAGTAAATAACCGGGAAACCGGAGAAAGAGGTTAAACCATGAAAAACAAAAAGAAAAACAAAGGATTAAAACCAAGCAGCTATGAAATTTTGTCGAAGCTTGCAGCAGCAGACAAAGAACTTGAAGCACTCATAGACAAAGAGTTAAGCCCCGAAGAAGAGGATAAAGAATTGAGCAGAATTTGCGAAGAAGCAGAAAAAGAGCTTAACGCGCTTGCACTGAAAGACCCCGCAGAAGCTACACGAATTTTCGCGGCAAGCCCTTATTTTATTGAGGATATAGACCCAAAAGAAGAGGTTTATTTAGGAGAACGCGTCATTGTTTACAAATGGAAAGCCAAAGAACTTGATACGCCGGAAAAGCGCGCCGCATATGTCCGGGAAGTAAATAGACCGCTTGAATAATACAGGACTGCAAACAAAGCGGCCCCCAGGGCGCGCGCTGGTAACCGTCCCCGCTGCCGGACGTGCCCGATCCGGGCACCGGAGCAGCTGCCGCCGCTGCCGATCCGGAGCGGATCAGTCCCCCGCGCATCTCATAACCAGGCATCCCAGCAGCGGCCACAGGACGCCCCCAGGAAGCAGCGGCCACCCAGGACAACCCGGAACCCTGCCGGAGATCAGACCCGCGCTCAGAGCTCAGCAGCAGCCCCCAGGGCGCGCCGCTGCCGCCGATCCTTCGGAAGCACCGCCACCCGGAGCAGCTGCCGGAGCTCCTACCAGGTTGACAACCAGCAGCGGCCCCCAGGGCGCGCGCTGGTAACCGTTCCCGCTGCCGGACGTGTCCGATCCGGAGCAGAACCCAGGAGAAAACCATGAAGAAGAAACGAAAAACATTAGAAGCGGGAAACATTGTTAGCATTGTGGAATATACCGCGCCTATCGTTCGGAACGATACCCCGCGACAGCGCGCCGAAAAGAAGCGAGCAAGCACCGCCGCGCAAAAAGCCATAAACAACAGAACCGCGCAAGGCAAATTAGAAATGAAATTAGCCGCGAATTTCTCAAAGAAAGATTTTTTTATAACGCTTACTTTTGCCCCCGGAAGAGAACCGAAAACCTTTGAAGCAGCAAAAGATATTAGAAAGAAGTTTATACGACAGCTCAGAGACAGCAGAAGGAAGAGCGGCCACACGTTAACATGGATTTGCAGTATTGAACATCTGCACACCGATAAAGCCGGAAATCAGACAGAAGGACGCTACCATATGCACGCGGTAATAAATGCAGCTGCCGCCGATGATAGAGAGATAATTAAATCATTGTGGCCGTTTGGCAATGTGCATATAACAAAACTATTTGAGAATGAATATCACCTTAACGAATGGATTGATATAGCATCATACCTTACAAAAGAAAGACCGATTGACGGCCCGGACAAAACCCCAGTAGGAAAACAGGTATACAGTTGCAGCCGGAATCTTAAGATACCGAAGCCCGTTATTGAGTGGGTAGATGAGAACGACACCATAGAGCCGCCCACCGATGCAGATATAAAAATTAACGAATCATTTGATAGAGTTATAGACGGAAGGCACGTTGTATTCAGATATTTAAAGTACACCATACCAGAAGAGCCGAAGCCGCCACAGCGCGAATAAATGCGAAAAATTGAATATCGGTTTTTGAGCTTGAAATAGTAATTAACTTTAGAACAAAATACCCCGGAGCGATTGCAGCACCCGCCCGGAATGGTATAATCAAATCAGGCCCGAAACCAAGGCGCGGAGCACCGAAACAAAGCGGAAACAGACGGAGCCCCGCGCGAAAGCATACACAAAACCAACTGCCGGCCTTCGCACGCGCTCCCCCGCGCCGCCGCGCGCGTATACGCTCCCAGGCACGCACGCGGGAACCGTTGAACCCCGCCCCCCACCCTTAGAAAGTTTCAGACCCCCCGCCCCCTATGCCCCGCATCCACAGAAACGTGAGAAAAAATCCCCCATCGATCAGAAAATACCACCCCCACCCAGGGCACCCCGAAAATATACCGCGCCCCGCGCGTAATACCAGGGCCCCACCGCGCGCAATGTTCCCCCATCAGCAGCAGCCACCCACGGCCACCGTCCCCACTGCCGGACGTGTCCGATCCGGACACCGAAGCAGCTGCCGCCGCTGCCGATCCGGAGCGGATCAGTCCCCCGCGCATCTCATAACCAGGCATCCCAGCAGCGGCCACAGGACGCCCCCAGGAAGCAGCAGCCACCCAGGGCAACCCGGAGCCCTGCCGGAGATC
>JAFRGU010000320.1 GCA_017433675.1 Clostridia bacterium | reverse complement strand
TTCCGGCCCGATTCCGGAACCGGGGATCCGGACTCTGATCATTATAGGATGCGGGCACCGCAATCGGCTGCCATGCCGGATCTCCCTGAAAGCGGAAATCCCATATCCCGCCCAGATCCAGCATCATCCGTGAAGCGTTGTTCTGGGGATACAGTGTGCTCATTTCTTCTCCGTTTCTCCTTTTCAGCTCCACAGCTCCGGATCCAGATTGCAGAGCTTCATCAATGCTTCCACCAGGAAATAATCCCCGTAGGTAATATTCGAATGCCTCCCGGCTCCGTCGTCGTGATAGCTCGCCGTGCAGTGCGTCAGAATGCCGCAGTGCTCCTCTCCCCAGTCCGCGCAGTGCTCCAGCATGCCATCCACCAGCCGTTCCGCATGCCGCTTCCACGCTTCATCTCCTGTCAGCATTGTCAGTTCCTGAAGTCCGCAGGCGGCAATCGCCCCGGCGATATTGTCCAGGCGGAAAACGTCCTCCGGCTGGCAGAAATCGCAGTCCGTCAATCCGTCTGCCCGGATATGCTTCGTGAAATTCGCTGCGATCCTTTTTGCTGTCTCCAGATATTCCGGATCCTTCAGATGACGGAATGCCAGCGCGAACCCGTACAGACCCCAGGCCTGGCCGCGGCTCCACTGGCTTCCGAGCGAATAGCCCTGGCCCGCATGCTCCCGGATCCTTTTTCCGTTTTCCGGATCAAACTCGATAATATGGCTGACTGACCCATCCGCCCGCAGAAACTCCTGCTGCGTCCTGTCGGCGTGTATCTTCGCAACCTGTCTGAACCTCGGATCGCCCGTATCCCGGCTGGCCCGGTACAGCAGCGACAGGTTCATCATACAGTCAATAATGGCATACCCGGTTCGTTCCGGTTCATTCCAGGCCCGGATGAATCCCGCCGGATTGAACCGCCCCATCAGCAGGGAAGCTGCGTGCAGCAGATCCGTTTCCGCCTGCTCATCGCCGGTAAGCTTTGCGTCCGCCCCGCAGGACAGCAGGTACATGAATCCCACGTCGTGATTCAGCCTGCGAAAGCGGCGGAATTCCTCCGTCAGCAGCTTTTCCACGCGCCGCGCTTCCTGCAGGAAGAAATCATCCCCTGTCAGCTTCCACAGTTCCCACATCAGTCCCGGCCAGAAGCCGCCCGTCCACCAGCTGTTGCCGTCGTACGGACTGGCAATCCATTTTCCGCCCGCACTCTGGTATGGAATGATCCCGGCTTCCGCTGCCGTTTCCGCGGTTTTCCGGAATTTGACCGCAATCCTGTCCAGCGCTTCCTTATATCGATTCGGCAAGCTTCCGCACCTCCTCCGGTATCTTTTCGGGCAACTGATCCCCCGTATCGGTAAACACTGCGCACAGCAGCACGTGCTCCCCCGGATCCAGCCGGCTGTGCAGCATCGGCAGCACGCACCGCGGATCCATCAGGTTTGTGTTGGGCTCGGTATGGATAACCTCGCCTTCCGTATAACCCCGCAGGGCATAGATTGCGCTCGTTCCCCGTTCTCCCCGGGCCGCGGCGTGCCCGCCGTCCGCTTCCGTCTTCGTGCGGATCCGTTCGCAGGGCCGTGATCCGGCCCAGTCCTTCGGCACGGAAAATGCGCCTTCTGCCGCCTCCAGGACCATTTCGGTCCGGATCACGTGTTTCCGGACATGCCACATGCCCACGGGCGCAACCACCGTGCTGATCGTGACGCCGTTGACCGGAGACCAGTCAAAAAGGATTCTGTCCTCTTTCAGTTCATACCGTTCGCACCCGCTGCGCACATGCCACAGATCCCTTCCCTCCGCCCGGACCGCCAGCATGGAGTCATAGGCACCCCGGTTCAGGGAGGAATCCTCTTTGGCGACCGAGAAGGCAAACTGGGTGGAATAGGCAAACTTCTCGTATTTCTCATCCTCGTGCATATGTTCCCAGGCATGGTTTCCCGCCGTGTAAGCCACCACCTGCCGGTTTTCTGCGTCCCGGGTCAGCAGCAGCCGGACCTGGGGATCCAGGAACCGCGTTGGCGGGATATATTCCTCCTCTTCCGCCTGCCAGAAGGGATGATCCTCCGGCAGCGCCAGAATCCAGAAGGTCTTCAGCGCCCAGTATGGCGACCCCTGCGCGTTATATCCCTCCGCCGCGCACAGATTCGGATATCCGTATCCCACGGTCAGTGCGCCGCCCCGGTCGAAAATCGGCCGGCTCAGCCAGAACCGCAGGTTGTTCAGCAGCAGATGCTTCATCTGTCCCGGGCGCATGTCTTCGCACTGCAGCCCGGCGAAGGCCGCCGCGGCCCAGAAGGAGCTCTGGCAGAAGCGATAGGTCAGGCTGCGTCCGTATGGCAGGCCCCTTCCCTCCCGGTCAAACCAGCAGGCAAACCGGGGCGCAATCATGGCCGCCCGTTCCCGGATCCGGCGGCAGCGCTCCGGATCCTCCCGTTCCATGACCGACGCATACAGCAGGCTGTAGAAATGGAATCCCCACAGGGTGTAATAATCCCGCTTGGTCGGATAGTCAAAATACCAGCCGTCCGCTGTATAATGGCTCTCCATCAGGTCCATGTCTTCCCGCATCCGCTTCTCATCCACCGGCAGACCGTTCTTCAGGAATCCGATGTTTACCAGGATGCGGAAAAAGCGCCAGTTATTCTTCGGCATATCGTACAGGTTAATCTGGTTCAGCCAGCGGTACAGATTCCGGCGCTGCTCCCCGCTCAGCGGATTCAGGAAATATTCCGGGGCAAAGCACAGCCCGCACCCGATGACGGCCATCTCCACCATCCGCTGATCGCTGTTCCCGATTTCTCCCCAGTATTCCGCGTGCTCCGGATCCGTCCCGTGGATCAGGCCCTCCTGCCACAGCGGCCAGAGTTCTTCCGCCTCGGAACATTTTCCCGTCAGCATCGGAACCAGCGCCCACAGCGCCCGGCTCCAGCACTCCATGCCCGCAACGTCCTCGGAATAATGCGCGGACCCGTTTCCCACATAAATCCGGGCCTTTCCCGGCGTCATGCATGCCGGCAGCGGCTGCAGGAGTTCTGCGGCCGCCCGGATCACATCCCCCCGTGTGCGCAGCGGGTTGGGGGACATCTGCCTGTTCTCCATTCTGAATCCTCTCCGTCCGTCATTCCGGTCAGTCCGCATCCATGAACACAAACTCCGCCCGGAATATTTCCTTCTTTTCGCTCCGCAGCTGAACCCGCCACAGGCTTCCCGGCCAGTTCCGCGCCATCCGCCCATCCGTCACCGGAATCTCCTCCGCCTCAAAGGCCAGCCCCGCCGGGCACCGGATCTCCAGATTCCCGGCGAGAATCCGGTCGTTTTCCCACACCGGCTTCTGTCGCAGCAGGAATACCCAGATCACCTCCTGCGCGCTTTCCAGCTGTCCCGCATCCGTCAGGTGCAGGCCTGTTTCAGTCAGCAGAAAGCAGCG
>JAFRGU010000319.1 GCA_017433675.1 Clostridia bacterium | reverse complement strand
GCACCCATGATGATCGTGAGCACGTAGATGATACCCATCAGAACTGCAGTAAAGACTCCCGCCTTGACAGTCTCTCTGGCGACATCGTCATCACTTGTGACACCCATATCCCTTATTATGCCCGCTGAGGGCGATGGGGTAGGAATCCGCCTTCTCCAGCATGCCTCCCCGGTTCAGCACGTCCCTGGCAATCTCCTCCGCCTCGGCCTTCTTCATTTTCCGCCCGCTGGTCAGTCCCAGCGTCACGTTCTGCAGCACGGTTTTGTTCAGGAACAGGTTGTAGTTCTGGAAGACGAAGGCTGTCTTTCGCCGGATCGCCACGATTTCTTCCTTTTTCACGCTGTGCATGTCATAGCTCTGCCCGTCCAGCGTCAGCGTCCCTTCATCCGCCCGTTCCAGAAAGTTAATGCAGCGCAGGAGCGTCGTTTTTCCTGAACCCGAAGGACCCAGAATAGCAATGACATCCCCCTGATTGACATCCAGGTCGATTCCCTTCAGCACCTGATTGCTGTCGAAAGCTTTTTTGACGTTCCGGATCTTCAGCATGCTCATCGTACTCCTCCATAGCTGCTCAGCTTCTTTTCACCCCAGTGCTGCAGCACGGTCAGCAGTGAGCAGAAGGCCAGATAGATCAGGGCCACTTCGGTATACAGCGCAAGCGTCTCATAAACCCTTCCGTTGATCACGATGGCCTGGCGGAACATCTCTGTAACGGTGATCGTTGATGCCAGAGAGGTTTCCTTGACCATGGAAATCAGGCTGTTGAACATGGATGGGAAAGCCGTCCGGAAAGCCTGCGGCAATACTACATGCCCCATAATCTGGAGATAGTTCAGCCCCACGCAGTATCCGGCTTCCATCTGTCCGCTGGGCACGGCCTCCATCGCTGCCCGGACTGTCTCCGCCAGATAGGCGCCTTCGTTGATGCCGAAGACCAGGACAACCGTCGGATAAGCTTCCAGATAAACCCCGACGCTGGGCAGCCCGTAGTAGACCAGATAAAGCTGAACCAGCAGCGGCGTGCACCGGATAATCCAGATATAGATCCGGCAAAGCCGCTGCAAACCCTTCACATGGGCATACTGGATCATTGCCGTAATCACCGCGATCAGCAGCGCCAGCGAAAAAGACAGAATCGTCAGGGGAATGGTCATCGTGAAGAACTTTTCGATCAGCTGGGGAAAAGCATCCTTCACAATCTGAATGACTCTCTCGTTCATTTTTCTTCCTTATTCATGGTCCCGTAAGCTGTGTCGGCAATTCCCGGCCTTCGCCTGCTTGCTTGCCTCCGGAGCAGAAGCCGGAACGGGGGAGCCGGCTTTTCCCGCCGCTCCCCCGTTTCCAGACTGCCTTCCGCTCTCCGTATGCTCAGGGATTGGTCAGATCCGCGTCGAAATACTTCATGCTCAGTTCCGCCAGACGGCCGTCATCCCGCATCGCCTGCAGCGCCTCGTTCACCGCCGCCAGCAGCGTATCCGTGCTTTCATTCTTCTGGACCGGGAAAACGTTGATATCGCCGTCCAGATACTGCACAATTTTGATCGGGGAATCCGGATGCTCCTTCAGGTAGTCTTCGATGCTGACCTTCGCGTTAATGGTCGCGTCGACCCGACCCTGGATCACCTGCTGGATCGTATCCGCCAGCGTATCAACGCCGGCAACTTCCGCACCGTATTCTTCCGCGATCCCGGCATAGATGCTGGAGATCGTGTTGGCGGTTTTCTTTCCCTTCAGGTCATCCACTGTTTTGATCTGTTCATTGTCATCCTTGACAACCAGCACGCTGGGAGTATAGAGGTACGGGGTGGAGAAATTGTATTTTTCCGCCCGTTCCGGTGTATAGCTGACACCATTGCAGGCGATGTCGAACCGGCCGGCTTCCACACCGGCAAGAATGGAATCCCACGGCGCTTCATTGAACCGGGCCTCGACACCAAGATACTCGGCGATAGCCTGGCCGATCTCAACATCGTATCCGACCAGCGCGTTGCTCTCATCATGATAGGTATAGGGCGCCCAGTCCCCCTCCGTCGCGATGGTGATATACCCCCGTTCCTTAATCTGGGACAGGCGGTCTGTATTTTCAGCGAGGGAAACGCTGAAAACGGCCACCAGGACCAGGGCCAGCAGAACAGCCAACTTCTTTTTCATCGTGTTTCTCCTTCCTTTTTCCGTTTCAGTCACTGTTTTCGCGGGGCCGATTCCTCCTGCGAACGCCCTCATCATACCCTGCAGACATGAATGAAGTCAAGGCTTTTTTTGACTGACTTACTGTACATTGTATGTCTTCCCGTTTTTTGTTGCTCTTGCAGCGAAATTCATCCTTTTCCGACCGCCCGGACCTGTCTTCCCCGGGTTTCATCCCGCCTGTTCCTGAATCACTTTTGACTCTTTCCATCTGCATTTTTTGATCAGTCCGCCGACCTGTTTCTTCCGTTTTTCCTGATCCGGCTGTTCAATCCGTTCGGGCTGGCCCTCCATGGTCAGGAAAAGCCCGAAAAACCAATTGACATCAACCCTTATTTTGACTATTCTTATCAGGAAAATTTCGGTTTGGGATTTTCATTTTCAGAACGATAAGGAGGAAACGATCATGGAAAACAACAAGCGTCCGGAATCCATGGAGCGGATTACCACCCCGGCCCTGGCGGAAGCCTTCATCGCGGAGCAGCTGCAGGCCATCCGTGCCCAGGTGGGTGACAGCAAGGTGCTGCTGGCCCTGTCCGGCGGTGTGGACAGCTCCGTCTGCGCGGCCCTGCTGATCCGGGCCATCGGTCAGAACCTGGTGGCTGTGCACGTCAACCACGGCCTGCTGCGCAAAGGGGAACCGGAGCAGGTGATTGAAGTTTTCCGCAATCAGATGAACGCCAATCTGATCTACGTGGATGCCGTGGATCGTTTCCTGGATAAACTGGCCGGTGTCTCCGACCCGGAAAAGAAGCGGAAGATTATCGGCAAGGAGTTCATCGACGTCTTTGCCGAGGAAGCCGCCAAACAGGACGGCATCCGCTACCTGGCTCAAGGCACCATCTACCCTGATATTCTGGAATCCGTCGGCGTCAAGAGCCATCACAATGTCGGCGGCCTGCCTCCGGAGCTGGATTTCGAACTGGTGGAACCCGTCAAGTTCCTGTATGTATCCGCAGATCAGCCGTATCCGTAGCCTACGATGACCCAGTTTCTTCCGTCATTCCGGGTAAGGACCCAGTCCCAGGTTCGCTGATTGTTCTTGATCCCGGTGGACTTCAGATCCGGCACGACGGTGAAATACTGCCAGACTTTCCCCTGCAGGCCGGCGGCGGCAAACTCTTCCCGGAGAATCGCGTCGGATTCCCGGACGGCCTCAAGACGATCCCGCGTAATGGCACCGACGCACCGGACACCCAGGCCGGGGCCGGGGAAGGGCTGACGGTAAACCATGCTGTCCGGCAGGCCCAGCGCCTTGCCGACGACACGGACTTCATCCTTATACAGGAACTTGACGGGTTCCACCAGTTCGAAATCCAGCTCCGGAGGCAGGCCGCCGACATTATGATGGCTCT
>JAFRGU010000318.1 GCA_017433675.1 Clostridia bacterium | reverse complement strand
GGCCGTCCAGACAAACGTATTCCGGGGAGTCTCCACCGCTCCCTCCGCCGAAACCGCGAAGCTGAAAATATCACCAATGACCTGTCCCCGCCACTGAACCCGCAGGCTGCCGCCGGAGATCAGCTGGCTGATCCGGGTGACATATTCCGTGATTTTGCCGTCTTCCAGGATCTGCCGGTTGATCTTTTCCCGCAGCGCCTCCGGCACCGTTCCTTCCTTCAAAACAGGGTAGGAAATACTGCTCTCTCCCAGGGCAAGCCCTTTTTCCTCGAACCGCGCCGGAGCAGCGGCGTCCGCCGCCTTTTCCGCAGCGATCCCGCTGATTCCGGTAAAAATGAAAAACGCCGTCACAGCGGCGCAAAGCAACCTTCGGTTCTTCATGCGGCATCCCTCCGTAACACGAATATTTTACCGCATTTTTACATTTTCTTCAAGGTTTTGTTTCTTTTTCGTGTCGATCTTAACTTTTTTCCGCCACAAACAGCTGAATCGATCGGCTGATTTCGCTCAGGGCGCTTCCCAGGCTGTGAGGAACCGTCAGCACGTACAGTCCGCGGCCTGCTGTCTGGACATGGATCCGGATGGTCTCGCCGTTCTCCATCCGTACGGAATTCTGCCCGAACAGCGTCGGTCCAGCGATGCTGCTGAAGGTGTAGCTGCCCTTGCCCATGATTTCCAGCGCTTCCGCCGGATAGATGCTCTGCAGAATCAGCGGTTCTCCGGCCGCCGTCTGCCAGTAAAGGGTTGCCACCCGGCCGAATTGACCCTTCCATGCCGTGTCTGCCGAGGTCCCGCTGACAAAAATCATCCCGGAACCGCTCATGAAGCTCATCACCGGCGCCGGAAAAGCCGCCACCAGATCCCGCAGTTCTCCTTCCTGATCGATTTGCATGGCCGGAGCAGCCGTCAGCGCCGGCTGAACCGGCGTCTCCTCCTGCTCCTTCGGCTGAGGCTGCCCGATAATCAGCGTAAAATATAGCCCGGCAAGCATCGCAAGGCTCAGCAGTCCCGCCAGGCCGCGGCCCAGCAGCCAGCCCGCTTTTCGCCATTCGACTTTCAAGCGGCGTCCTCCTTCCGTTTTTCAGGGAAATCCGCCCTCAGGATTCCTCCCGGATGTTCTGATACATTTTCCGATAATCCCGGGGAGAAAGCCCCATCGTATCCAGAAAGCTCTTGTTAAACGCGGTAATGGACTGGAATCCGGCCTGCCATGCGCATTCAGTCACGGGCAGGCTCGTCCGCCCCAGCAGCCCTGCGGCGGCCCGAACCCGGACATGGGCCACATATTGGGGAAAGGAAGTCTGCATGTATTTGCGGAAAAGCCGGCTGAAGTAAAAAACGCTCAGCCCCACGGCGGCGGCCACGTCCGCCTGTCGGATATTTTCCGCATAGTGGCTTTCAATGTAGGCGCATGACTCTCTGACCCGCTCCCAGGCCTCGTCTGTCAGGCTTTTCTCTTCCCATTGCCGTTTTTTTGTCTGAAAAGCATGGTCCGCCACCAGCAGAATCATCTGGTAGATCAGCACCTTGCACCGGGTTTCGCTGAAGGGATCCTTTTCATCGTAGGTTTCCCGGATCGTTGTCATCAGCGTCTCCAGCCGTCCGGCCAGCTCCGGCTCCTCCTCCCGGGAGATCCGGTTGTTCCGGGCTAGCATCCGCATCGCGATCGTCAGGTCGAGGTTGTTTTCAATCAGACGGTCGGAAAACTGGATGAAGAACACCCCGTCTTCGGTCACATCCACCGTCTCGTGCAGCTGACGCGGCCAGATCAGCAGCAGATCTCCCGTGTTCAGGGTAATCTCCGTATTCTGCACCCGGTAAGCGCATCCGTCCGTCAGCGCCAGGATGAACTCAGCCGCATTGTGCCAGTGGGCCGGGTATGCTTTGGGCCCGTGGGGAATAATCATGATATCCTGAACCGCGGCGTACCGGACAGTTTCTTTCTGACTCACATCCTTCGCCCCCTCTGCTATAATGATAGCAAGAAACGGTCAAAAGTCAACAAGATCGTGAAAGAAATGATGCGTGCCGGCCCATCCCGGTCATGGCATCATGGATTTAGCCGAAATCATTCTCCGGAAACGGAAACGGGGAATCTGTGCCATGAGCGTTTACCGCAGTTTCACCCCGGCTGCTGATCGTTCGGGAGGAAGAACATCCTGGCCTTTCAGAAATCATAAACGGAACGGCTGAATGATGCGGTGGCCGTTCCGTATTTTTATATCAGCTTCAGTTTCTGAAGTCTTTTCAGGATCGCGCCCCGGGTCCGGTGATGGATCTCGGACATCTCCTTCGGCGTCCTGTGCTGCCGGAATTCTTCCGCCAGCTGCGCGTCCTCTTCCGCTGTCCAGCTCGCATAGGCTGAGGTATTCCCGGCCCCGGTCACCTGCGCCCGGCAGGATCCGTTCCCGCCGGCTCCCGGCATTCGCGTCCGTTCTTCCCGGGCAGGCGCGTCCTTCTCCCGGGGCTGATAGCGCCGGAGAATATCCAGAATCCGGTCACCGTACCGGTTGGCTTTAAAGATTCCCATCCCTTCCACACCGGCCAGCGCCTTCCGGTCCCCGGGAAGAACCCGGCAGATTTCTTGCAGGGTGGCGTCTTCAAAGAGGGCCGAGGCGGCAATGTGCTCCTCCCCGGAAATAAGATACCGCAGATGCCGGAGCGCCTGAAGCAGGTCCTCATTTCCGGCCCTGACCTGCCGGGATCCGGCATTCCGGCGCATGGTCACCCGCCGGTTCCGGAACAGAACTTCCCCGGACGCCTGGTTCAGCCGCAGGATCCGCATATCGTCCGCGTCCCGGTCCAGGTATCCCTGTTCGCTCAGCGCCCGGATCTGCTCCGCCAGCTGATTCTCGCCGGTTCCTTTCATCAGCCCGAAAGTCGTCAGCTTTTCCGGAAAAAGATCCGCCGGCAGATTCTCCGGTTCCAGTCCGCGCAGCAGATCGATCACCGTTTTCTCCGGCAGCCGCTGACCGGTCCGGGCAATGGAGGAAAGAATCATCTGGGCAGGAATCGTAATATCCACATGCTCGCAGTCCGGCACACAGTTGGAGCAGTTTCCGCAGTTTTCCGGCCCGTCTTCGCCGAAATACCGCAGAATATCGCGCCGCAGGCATTTTCGGGACCGGGCGTAAAAGGTCATTCGTTTGAGCCGTTCCTGATTCTCGGCCCGGACAGTTTCCTGCTGCTCCGGTGTCAGGTCCGGATTCTCTTCCCCGTGATCAAGGAGCCATCGCGCCACCATCACATCCTGCCCGCTGTAAAGCAGAATGCAGTCCGCGTCGCAGCCGTCCCGGCCTGCCCGCCCGGCTTCCTGATAGTAGGCTTCTAGGCTCATGGGCATGTTGTAGTGAATGACAAAGGAAACGTTGGATTTGTCGATACCCATGCCAAAGGCGTTCGTCGCTACCATCACCCGCCGGCGGTCAAACAGAAAGTCCTCCTGGTTCCGGGACCGTTCCTCCTTTTCCAGCCCGGCATGATACCGGGTCGCGGAAAAGCCCTCCCGCTCCAGCATCTCACAGACGGTCTCCACGTTTTTCCGGGTGGCGCAGTATACGATGCCGGACTGCCGGTACCGGTCCCGCAGCAGGTCCCGCAGTGTCTGATCCTTATCCTTCGGTTCATAAACGGAGAAGGAGAGGTTCGGCCGGTCGAAGCTGGTGGTAACGCACGTCGGTGCCTGCAGGCCCAGATTGCTCAGGATATCCTTCCGCACCCGGGGTGTCGCCGTGGCGGTAAAAGCTCCGACCACCGGACGCTCAGCCAGCCCCGCGATGAATTCCGGGATGCGCAGATAGGATGGCCGGAAATCCTGTCCCCACTGGGAAATGCAGTGCGCTTCATCCACCGCCACGAAGGGGATCTGCATCTGCCGGACCAGCTCCGGAAAATCCGGCGACTGCAGCCGCTCCGGCGCCACATACAGGATTTTGTACCGGCCGGCGCCGGCCAGCTTCCGGATTTCCGCCGCTTCGCTCCAGGTCATGCTGCTGTTCAGGCAGGCCGCGGAAATGCCCCGGCTCTGCAGGGCGATTACCTGATCCTTCATCAGCGAAATCAGCGGGGAAATGACGATGGTCGTTCCCGGAAGCGACAGCGCCGGAATCTGATAGCACAGGGATTTTCCGGATCCCGTGGGCATGACGCAGAAGGCGTCCTGCTTTCGCAGCAGGCTTTCGATAATCTCCTGCTGCCCTGTCCGGAACTCCGCGTGTCCGTAAACCTCCTGCAGGATCTTCCGGGCGGAATCGGATGCCCGGGATCCCGGAAGGGAAGGGCTTCCGTCTGTTTTCCCTTCCGCCCGATCCGCTGAAGCCGCCGGCAGTACGGAAGAAACAGTGCCCGCTGAGGATCGGAAATTCCAGGTCCGAAGATAGGTTTCCGCCTTTTCCCCGGTTTCGAGGTATCGCAGCAGGATTTCCGCACAGGCCCGGCTGTCGCTGTCAGCCTGATGGTGGTTCAGTTCGATCCCGTAGAATTCACACAGCACGTTCAGGCGGTGGCTCATGCCCGGAAGCAGCTTTCGGCCCATCTGCACCGTGCAGAGATAGGGAACCCGGGATTTCCAGGAAATACCGTAATCGAACAGGCATTGCGCCAGTACGCTCAGGTCGAAGGGGGCGTTATGCGCCACCAGGGTGCCGCTGCTCATCAGCGGCTCAATTTCTCTCCAGATTTCCGGGAATGTCGGCGCTTTTCCGGCCGCCTCGGGGGTGATCCCGGTCAGCCGGATATTGAAGTCGGCGAAGGTTGTCTCCGGATTGACCAGCGAGTAATAATCCCGGATGACTTTTCCGTTTTCAATGACACTGATGCCGATGGCGCTCATCCGGCTGTTTTTCTCGTTGGGGGTTTCCACATCAAAGACAATATATCGCGCCACGGCCCGGCCTCCTCTCTGCTCCGTTTTTTCCTACTATACCCTGTTCCCTTTGAAATGGCAAGAAAAAAACCGGCCGGAAACAGGCTGCCCTCCGCCCGGAAGACCCGGCCTCGGAGGTGGCTTTCCCCTTGCGGGAATACGCTTTCAGCGATATAATTCTTCCTGAAACGGAGGATACATCATGCCAAAGGTCAAATCGGTTTACGCCTGCACTGCCTGTGGGTATGAAGCGCCCCGCTGGGTCGGCCGCTGCCCGGGCTGCGGTGCCTGGAATACGCTGGAGGAAAGCATCGCCGCCCAGCCGGAAAAGGCCGCCGCGCCGAAGCTCGCGGCGAACCAGCGGCCGGGTACCGGTGCAGCGCCGCTGCTGCTTCGGGATATCCCGGAGGATACCACCCTAAGGACCACCACCGGCATCTCCGAGCTGGACCGGGTGCTGGGCGGCGGTATCGTCGAAGGCGGCCTCATGCTGATCGGCGGGGATCCCGGAGTTGGAAAGAGCACCCTGCTGCTGCAGGTCTGCGCCCATCTGGCGGAATCCGGAAAAAAGGTGCTCTATATTTCCGGCGAGGAGAGCGCCCGCCAGATCAAGCTCCGGGCCAGGCGGCTGGAAATTGATTCGCCCGGGCTTTACGTGCTGGCGGAAAATGCCCTCGACGCGGTGGAAGCCCGTCTGCGGGAGCTGCAGCCGGATGCCGCCGTCATCGACTCGATTCAGACCATGTACCGCCCGGAGATGGCCTCCGCCCCCGGCTCCGTGTCCCAGATCCGGGAAAGCACCAGTCTGCTGATGCGTCTGTGCAAGGAAACAGGTACCGCCATGTTCGTCGTGGGCCATGTCACCAAGGAAGGCGCCATCGCCGGGCCCCGGATGCTGGAGCACATGGTGGACGTGGTCCTGTATTTTGAAGGGGACCGTCAGCAGGATTACCGGCTGCTCCGGGCCGTGAAAAACCGGTTTGGCTCCGTGAATGAGCTAGGCGTGTTCCGGATGACCGGGAAGGGCATGCAGGTCGTTGCCAATCCCAGCGAGGAGCTTCTCAGCCACCGGGCGAAAGGTGCCAGCGGAAGCGCCGTCTTCTGCGGTCTGGAGGGCAGCCGTCCGCTGCTCTGCGATGTGCAGGCGCTGACCAGCCAGAGCTTTCTCAATTCTCCGCGCCGCACGGTCAACGGCGCGGACGCCGGACGCATCGCCATGCTCCTGGCCGTGCTGGAAAAGCGTGCCGGGCAGCGGAGCTATAATCAGGATGTATATATCAACGTGGCCGGCGGGCTGGAGCTCAGCGAGCCGGCGGCCGACCTGGCCCTTTGCGTGGCCCTCGCTTCCAGTCTGAAGGATCAGGCTGTCGGGGCGGATGTCGCCGTGATGGGAGAGGTCGGTCTGGCGGGCGAGGTGCGCACCGTTCCCCAGTGCGAGCGCCGTGTGGCGGAATGCGCCCGTCTCGGTTTTACCACCCTGGTGATCCCGAAGGAAAACGCCCGGCGGATCAAAACTCTCCCCGAAGGTGTAAAGCTCCTGGGCGTGGATACGGTTATGCAGGCGCTGAGCGTCCTGTTCTGACAGATCGCAAAATATGCGCGGATATTTTGCTTTTTTCACCCTGTACGGAGCGGAAGAATCATGTTATTCTGTTTCCGAAGCTGAAAAGAAAGGAGGCTTGTTTCGATGGAGTTTCTGAGTAGCAACCTGCCGCTGATCCTGTTCTTTCTGGCGGGCTTTGGCCTGCTGCTGGCGGAAGCCTTCATGCCGGGCATCGGGATCGCCGGCGTTCTGGGCGTTGTCCTGGAAATCCTGGCGATTTACAGCATCTGGCAGCACTACGGGCTGGAGCCGGCGCTGATCTTTACGCTGGTCGTGCTCGTCCTGATCGGCCTGACCGTCTTTTTCTCCTATCGCAGCGCCATGAAGGGCCGGCTCAGCAAAAGTGATCTGGTGCTGAAGGACGCGCAGCATCCTGATAGCGACCAGGCCCGAAAGGCGCTTTCGCCCTTCGTCGGCCGGGAAGGCGTTGTGGCGACGCCGCTGCGCCCCGCCGGTCAGATTGAGATCGATGGCCGCCGGGTAAGCGCAGCCAGCGGCGGAGAGTTCCTGGAGAAAGGGACGCGCATCCGTGTCACCGGAACGGAAGGGGATCATGTGCTGGTCCGCTCGGAAGACTGAGTTCCGGAAATCATTTACGTCTGCCTGTTGTCTGTTTCTGACTGTCGGGAAAGCTTCGCGGAAGTTTTCCGGAAAAAGCATTATAGGAGGTTCATCGGTTATGGATAGCAATATGATCCTGATTCCCGTCATTGTTGTTGTGGCCATCGTGGTTCTGGCGATTTTCCTGCACTTCGTGCCCATGGGGCTGTGGATTTCGTCCCTGGCCAGCGGAGTGCACATCTCCATCGGAACGCTGGTAGGCATGCGGATCCGCCGGATTCAGCCCCAGCGTCTCGTCTATCCCCTGATCAAAGCCCGGAAAGCCGGTCTGGATCTGACCATCAGCCAGCTGGAAACCCACTATCTGGCCGGCGGTAATGTGGACAAGGTCATCAACGCCCTGATCGCCGCCCAGCGGGCGAATATTGAAATGGCTTTCGAGAAGGCCTGCGCCATCGACCTGGCCGGCCGTGACGTTTTCCAGGCCGTGCAGATGAGCGTAACCCCGAAGGTCATTGAAACCCCTGTGGTGGCCGCCATCGCCAAGGACGGTATCGAGCTGCGGGCCAAGGCCCGGGTGACCGTGCGGACCAATATTGAGCGTCTTGTCGGCGGTGCCGGTGAAGAAACCGTAATCGCCCGTGTCGGCGAAGGAATCGTCACCACCGTCGGTTCCGCCGAAACCCATAAGGAAGTGCTGGAAAATCCCGATCTGATCAGCCGCACCGTCCTGAGCAAGGGCCTGGATGCCGGAACTGCCTATGAAATCCTTTCCATCGACATTGCGGATGTGGACGTCGGCCGGAACGTAGGCGCCCAGCTGCAGATGGATCAGGCTGAAGCCGACCGCCGGATCGCCCAGGCCAAGGCCGAAGAGCGCCGGGCCATGGCTGTTGCCCGGGAGCAGGAAATGAAGGCCTCCGTCCAGGAGATGCGGGCCAAGGTCGTGGAAGCCGAGGCCGAAGTGCCGAAGGCCATGGCTTCCGCCCTGCGGGAAGGCAAAATGGGGGTCATGGATTATTACAACATGAAGAACACCATGGCGGATACCGAGATGCGGGAATCCATCGCCAAAGCCAGCGCGCCTCAGAGTTCCGCTCCGGAAGGGCAGAACCGGAAGTAAAGCGATCCCGGCTGTCAGGAAACATGTCCGGCGGATGCTTCCGCTGCGGAAACTCCGCCGGATCCTTTCCCTGAAGGAGGTGAAACCCCATGGAAGAATTATTTCCCCTGCTGTTTATCATCTTCGTCTGGTCCCTGATCGGTTCCTCCATCCGGAAAGTGCTGAAGGGGGCCAAAAACCAGCAGCCCTCGGCAAAAAAGAGCGCCCCCGCCGGTTCGGAAAAAAAGCCGGCTGCAGGATCCCGTTCCGGTCTCCGGAATTCCACGTCCGGTTCTTCCCGTTCCATTGCTGCGCACGACTGGGGCAGCATGGGGGGTCCTGATACCGAAGGTACGGATCCCTGTCATGATGATCCGTACAGTATGCCCGCCGGCAGTCTGAATGTTTCCGAAGCAGAAGAAGGGACCGATCCCTGCCATGATGATCCGTACAGCATGCCCCTGGGCAGCCTGGCGGTGGATCACCCGGAAGGAACGGATCCCTGCCATCCGGCGCCCGGCGCGGATCATCCGGATTCCGGAGTCAGCTCCGGGGCGCAATCGTCGGGCCTGAATCTCCGTTTCGGCGGCAGTGACATTGTTCAGGGCTTTGTCTGGGGCGAGATTCTGAACCGGAAACGGGCCTGATCCCGGGAGGTTTTATGAAACAAAAAACGTATCTGCTGCTGCATCTGCTGTTTCTGGTGTACGCGGCCAGTTCCGTCTGTGGAAAATGGGCCGCCGGAGAGGCATTCCTGTCTCTCCGTTTTCTGCTTTTTTACGGAGGCATGCTGCTCCTGCTCGCTGTATATGCCCTCGGCTGGCAGCAGGCCATCAAGCGCCTGCCCCTGACCGTCGCCTATGCCAGCAAGGCGGTCACCGTGATCTGGGGGCTGATCGTCGGCCTGCTGTTCTTCGGCGAGTCTCTGAGCCCGGGCAAAATCGTCGGTGCAGCGCTGGTTATGGCCGGTGTTGTGCTCTTTGCGTTCTCCGATGAGGAGGCGGACGGAAAATGAAATATATTCTGATCCTGCTTCTGGGAAATTTCATCGCCTCCGTCTCCCAGGTCATGCTGAAAAAAGCGGCGGACCGGAGCTGGCCTTCCCCTCTCCGGGAATATCTGAACCCGCTGGTCGTCGGCGCCTATGTGCTTTTCGGCCTGTCCACCGTGCTGAATATCCTGGGCTACCGGCAGGTGGATCTGGGACTTGCCGCGGTTCTGGAAGCCACCGCCTATATTTACGTAACGCTCTTTGGCATTTTTCTTTTCCATGAGCGTCTGAACCGGAAAAAAATCCTGGCCCTGGCCCTGATTCTTGCCGGGATCCTGCTTTCTGCCCTGGCATAGGCATTTCCCCGTTTCATTGAAAAGAGCGCCCCGGAAGGAGCGCGGATGAGGCATGCATGAACGAAAATGTGGAGATTACCCCGGATAACGCGGTTCATCGGGTTCGCCGCTTTCGGGAAAACCTGATGACGCCGTTTACCAAGGCCATCCGAACCTGGGAGATGCTGCAGCCGGGAGACCGCGTGGCGGTATGTATTTCCGGCGGCAAGGATTCCATGCTCATGGCCAAGCTCTTTCAGGAACTGCAGCGCCATCGGAAATTTCCTTTCGAGCTGGAGTTCCTGTCAATGGACCCCGGGTATAATGAGGAAAACCGGAAGCTGATCGCGTCCAACGCCGCGTTTCTGGGCATTCCCCTCACGGTATTCCGCAGTGATATCTTCGAAATCGTGGATGATATTCCGAAGTCCCCCTGCTATCTCTGCGCCCGGATGCGCCGGGGGCATCTGTATAAGCAGGCGCAGCTCCGGGGCTGCAACAAAATTGCCCTGGGGCATCATTACGATGATGTGATTGAGACCATCCTGATGGGGCTCATGTGGAGCGGCCAGTTTCAGACCATGATG
>JAFRGU010000043.1 GCA_017433675.1 Clostridia bacterium | reverse complement strand
GATGGGATGTACCTCGTGACAGTACTGATCGTCCGCGCAATGCAGATGAAACAGCAGGGGAAGACCCTGGGCGCGATGATTGCGGATCTGAAGGAGCCCCTGGAGAGCTCGGAGATTCGCCTGAACATCCTGGAGAAGGATTTCCGGAAGAAGGGACAGGAGGTTATTGACCGGGTGCTTGAATGCGCTGAAAAAGATACAGCGTGGCATATTGCTCCGGATAACCGGGAAGGGATCCGGGTGAGTTTTAATATCGACGGAGAGAAAGACAGCGGATGGTTTTTGCTTCGGATGAGCGTCCATGATCCGGTGCTGCCGGGTAATTGTGAGAGTGATGTTAATGGCGGAGTCAAAAAGATTCTAAAGAATCTTTTTGACATCATTCAAGATATAGAAGGAATTGATATTTCATCATTAGAAAGGGCAATATAAATTGGGAGAGATTAACTGGTATCCAGGGCACATGGCCAAGACCCTGCGGCTGCTGAGGGAACAGATCCGAAAGGCTGATCTGGTCATTGAGCTGTGTGACGCCCGCCTGCCTCATTCCAGCCGGAATCCGGATCTGAACCGATTGATCGGTGGCAGAAAAAGACTGCTGTTGATGAACAAGGCTGACCTGGCGGATCCCGATATGAGCAGCCGGTGGCTGCAGGAATTCCGAAATGAAGGTCTTACCGCCAGCCTGATTCAGGCCAGAAACCTTCGAACCAAGGACATCCTCACCGCCATTGAAGAGCAAACCCGGGACGCTGTGGACCGCGCAGCGGAAAAGGGTGTGCGGAAGACAGTGCGGATCATGGTTGTGGGCGTGCCGAATGTCGGCAAGAGCACCTTTATCAACCGGATCAATGGCGCATCGATTGCCCAAACCGGTGACCGGCCGGGCGTGACCCGGAACAACCAGTGGATCAAGATTACCCCGTGGCTCGAAATGCTGGATACGCCCGGGATGCTTTGGCCCCGGCTGGACGACCAGTTGGCAGCCCGCCGGCTGTGCTACATCGGAACCGTAAAAGACGAGATTCTGAACCTTGACGACCTGGTGCTCAACCTGCTTAACGACATCGCGGAGATTCGACCCGAAAGTCTTCAGGAGCGGTTCCATGTCGAAGATACCAGTGCGCGCGGGCTGGAGCTGATTGAAGCCGTATGCAGGGGGCGTGGGTTCCTGCAGAAGGGCGGAGTATGCGACTACGACCGGTGCTGCAGCGTTGTGCTGGACGAATTCCGATCCGGAAAATTGGGACGGATCACCCTGGAGAGCCCCCATGGGAGGAAAGAAAATGGCGAAAGCAAACCGGACGGAGCGTGTACAGCAACTGCTGAACTTTGACGAAAAATGGGCAGAGATGGGCGTCGTAGCCGGGATGGATGAAGCAGGCCGCGGGCCGCTGGCCGGAGATGTCGTGACCTGCTGCATCGTAATGCCCAGGACGCCTGCCCTGATCTGGGTTGACGACAGTAAGAAGCTGAGCGAGAGCCGGCGAGAACTGGTATATGAAGAAATCCTTCAGACGGCACTCTACATCGGAATTGGCCGGGCAAGCCCGGAAGAAATCGACCGGATCAACATCCTCGAGGCAACCAAAAAGGCCATGCAGGAGGCTGCGGCACAGGTTCCCGCCAATGTTTTTCTGATTGATGCCGTGACGGATCTCGGGCTCCGGGGGAAGGAAATCGCCATCATCAAAGGCGACGCAACCTCCTATGCCATCGCGGCGGCAAGTATCGTAGCCAAGGTGACACGGGACCGGGAAATGCGAATAATGGCCGAAAGATATCCTCAGTATGGCTTCATGCGGAACAAGGGATACGGAACGAAGGAGCATATCGAAGCTCTGAAGAAATACGGCCCCTGCCCAATCCACCGTAGAAGCTTCATCGGCCATTTTATTGGAGAAGCAGCAACAACAGCGGCCCGGGAGCGCAGCGAAAAATGAAGAAGGCGACATATGAAACCGGGGTCCGGGGAGAGGAGATCGCCGAACAATACCTGCGGGAACTCGGGATGCGCACGATGGAGCGCCGGCATCGGGAAAAAGCCGGGGAGATCGATCTCATTATGGAAGACGGGAAAATGATTGTTTTCATCGAGGTGAAAACCCGATTTTCCACAAACGAAGCCGGAGAGGGCCTACGGGCTGTGACTCCGGCCAAGCAGCGCAGAATCGCAAAAAGCGCAATGCTTTTCCTGCAGAAGCATGGATGGCTGAACCGTGCTGTACGCTTTGACGTTATCGAGATCAACCGGGATGGCATCACGCACATTCCGGACGCTTTTCAGCCGGGAGGCATGATGTTTTGAGAAATAAAATTCGGTCTGTTTCATTGAAGGCTCGTCGGGATTTTACCCTGAGGGGCTTTTTGCTGTTTATCCTGATGTTGAGTCTGTTCGGCTTCAGTGAGGCCGAAAACATGCTGACCAACGGAAGCTTTGAAGAGATCGACAGTGAAGGTCATCCTATCGGATGGATTGAGGACGCGTATAACCGGGACGAAGGATACACTGTTTTTTCCATCACGGACGGTGACGCAGAAGACGGGCACCGGGCCGCCAGCATCCGGAACATCGGGCAGAACGACGCCCGATTTGCCCAGCGGGTCGAGGTTGAACCTGAAAGTCTTTACCGTTTTAGTGGATATATCAGAGCAGAGGATATCGAAGAAGGCCGTGGCGCCAATCTCTCCATCGAGGGCCTGTATGTCTTCAGCGAAAGCCTGTACGACACGGATGGCGAATGGCAGTACCTCGAATGGTACGGTGAAACCGGCGAGGATCAGCGCAGCGTGACGCTGTTCGCCCGGATTGGCGGATACAGCGGGGAAAGTACAGGACAAGCCTGGTTTGACAACCTGCGGCTGGAAAAGGTCGAGTTCATACCGGGGGATGAAGTTGCCGACCTTTGGTATAAAGAGCAGCAAATCGCCATCTTCAGTGATGACGAAGACACAGAAGAGAGCAACGCATCGCCTGCATGGCCACGGCTGATCCTGATCGTCCTCGCATACACCCTGATTGCCACGATGACCATGATGCAAATCCGGAAAAATGAAAAGGCAGGCCGAAAGGGACGCTTTTCCAAAGGCATGTTTCTGGCCGGACTCGTCGCTACGATGGCTGCCCGGATGATTATCAGCTATTTCGTGACAGGATACATGGTGGATGTAAATTGCTTCAGCAGCTGGGGCAGCACGATGGCACGGGTCGGGCCAGCAATGTTTTATCCCGAATCCGGATTTTGTGACTATCCTCCGGCATACACGTACATCCTTGGACTGAACGCAATGATTGTCCAGATGATTCCGGAGATCAGCGACGGGATGACGCGGGTTGTTTTCCGCTTTTTTCCGTGTGCATGCGATATCCTGGCCTGTGCAGCGCTGGATCGCTTCCTTCGTATGGAAAAGCCTGACATCTCCGAACATGCCCGGCGAAGCGCAATAATGCTGCTGGCCTTTCACCCGGTGACAATTCTCAACAGCGCAGCCTGGTGCCAGATGGACAGTGTGCTGGCACTGCTCATCCTGATGGTGGCAATCTGGGCCATCGAAGGAAAATGGCAGATCTTGCTGCCATGCTATATGCTGGCTGTGCTCGTGAAGCCTCAGGCATTAATGCTGGGCTTCCTGGGTCTGGGAGCGCTGATCCCAACCTGGAGGGATCAGCCGGAAAGTCGAAAGCAGATCAGCATCGGACTCGGCGCTGCGCTGGTCCTGGCGTTCCTCATCATAGTGCCATTCAGCCTGAAACAAAATCCTTTGTGGATCTTCACCCAATACAGCAATACACTGGCTTCCTATCCCTATGCAACGGTCAATACTGCGAATTTCTACTACCTGTTTGAAGGGAACTGGGACGGAATCGCAAATCCCAGCCATGTAATATCATGCGTAATACTGGCCCTGATGAGTGCCGGATATGGTGTGGCAATATGGCGGCGCCGGCGAGCGGCCTGCGCTGAAGATAAGTGGAATCGGTCATGGATTGAGGCGGCAATCTCAGGCCTGTTTGCAATCGCCTTCGCCGGGTTCGCGATTTTACACGTCTCCTGGACCGTTGCTGGAACCGGGGCGATGGTCTTCGCCTTTGTGATCGTGATGAGCCTGTACCTCCGGAAACAGGACATCTGTTTTCTGCCATACATGGGCGGGCTGCTGTTCCTGCTGCTGTATGTTTTCGGCATCAAGATGCACGAGCGGTATCTGTTCCCGGCATTCTTCCTGATGGCTCTGGCTTACGGACTGATGCGTGACAAGCGGATCCTGACCGTAATGCTGGGGATGACGGTCACGATGTTCCTGAACGAAGGTATTGTGCTCGACAACAGCATCCGGCTGGGATCTGTGATGGGGCACCTCAACGAGGACACCAGGACGCTGGCACAGATCATCAGTATTCTCAACTGCAGCATCGCGATCTACGGCACATGGCTCGGCATCGGGCTGTCCATGCCGGGAGCCGAAATACGCCGTCAACCGGTGCGCCTGCTGATCAGGGATAACCCGGTACCGGACAACCGGCTGCACTGGAACCGGAAAGATACCATTCTGCTGACTTCGATCCTGGCAGCATACTCCCTCGTCACCTTCAGCACTTTGGGCAGCGGCAAGGCGCCGCAGCACGCCTGGACCTCATCGGACTATGACGAGCAGATTGTGCTGGACCTGGGCATGGAACAGGAGAACTTCACGATGCTCTACTTCGCCCGGGTCAGCCGATACGATTTCAGCGTCGGTACGAGCTGGGACGGGATAAACTGGGAAGACGAAACCTGGGCCCAGATGGATCAGGGACAATGCTGGAAATGGAAATATGTAACAGAGAGCACTGTCACTGATTCCGGTACACGAACATACGGCAACGCACGGCACTGGTTCAGCGGGCGTTATGTCCGGATCACGGCACACCAGATCAATCTGGCACTGTGCGAGGTGCTGCTTCGGGATGAAAACGGAAACATACTGCCCATCATCTCTGTGGAACAGCGGGGTGGGGATGAAAGCTCCCCCCTTTACAGCAGAGCAGGAGCTGTCATCGACGAACAGAATACCCTTGAAGGGCTTCCCGTGTGGTTCCCAACAGCTGCTCGGGGGGCCGGAGATGAATCGGATCCAACCGTACCCCAGCCCGGCTGGTGGAACTCCACCTACTTCGACGAGATCTACCACGCACGGACGGCCTGGGAATTCCTGTCAGCCGGAGCGCCCTACGAAACCAGCCATCCGCCACTGGGGAAAATCATCATGAGCTGGGGCGTTGCGCTGTTCGGTATGACTCCTTTCGGATGGCGGTTCGCCGGTGCCGCAGCCGGTGTAATCATGCTCGCCGGAATCTGGCTGGTAGCCAAGCAGATGACCAAATCCACCACGTGCAGCGCTTTTGCCTGTGGCTTGATGGCGCTGGACTGCATGCACCTGACGCAGACTCAGATAGCAACCATTGACAGCTACCCGGTGCTGTTCATCCTGTTCGCTTTCTTCTTTATGCTCCGCTATCTGCAATCGGACTGGCGAACGGAGAAACCGGCCCGTGTACTGACCGATCTCGGGGCCAGCGGGTTGTTTATGGGACTCGCGATCGCGAGCAAATGGATCGGAATCTATGCCGGCGCAGGGTTAGCCGTCTTGTTCTTCTGGCACGGGGGGCGGATCCTGATGATTGACCGCAGGGAGCGCAAATCCCTCGGGATGCAGGGAAGAGCTACGGAGCTTGCAGCCCGGCCGGACGCATGGATGATATTCCTCCGGATCTGTACATTCTGCGTGGCAGCTTTCATATTTATCCCGGCACTGATCTATCTAGTCAGCTATGTGCCGTATTTCGCGTACCGGCGATTCGGCAATCTCCGGGAATATCTGGATGCCATCGTCAGTGCACAGACCTCCATGCTCAACTATCACGCAACGCCCGGTCTGGGGATGGATCATCCATTCTACTCTCCGTGGTATGAATGGCCCGTCATGGGGAAGCCCATGTTCTATGCAAGCAAACAATATGTTTTTGACGATACACTGAGCTACAGCATCTTCTGCTTCGGTAACCCGGCGCTGTGGTTCCCGGCCATCGGGACCATGATTCTGTGCGCGTGGATGTGGATCCGAAACCGGGAGGAACAGATCGAGATCCCGGCCGGGACAGGCAGCAAGATTGCTGGAATCGATACGAATCTTGTTTTCCTTCTTGTTGGCTTTCTGGCACAGTACCTGCCATGGATGATGGTTCCGCGTGGAACATATATCTATCATTACTTTGCTTCAGTGCCCTTCCTCGTATTCAGCGTAACAATGGTCATGGAGCAGATAATGATGCACAGGCTAAAAGCGGGGAAACGGGTGATGCTCGGGTATATTGTCCTGTCAGCTGTGACCTTTTTGATCTTCTTTCCGTATGTAACAGGGATATTTGCACCAAAAGCATGGCTGGATTTCGGGAGATTATTCCTGAAAATCTGGTATTGATTCCAGCAGAAAAGAGGGAGTATGGATGATTGAAAACATGGCCGCGATCCGGACATTCGGGCTGAGCGGAGTTGCTGGGTTTCCGGTGCAGGTGGAAGTGTTTTCAACCGGCGGACTGCCCGGACTTGAAGTCATTGGGCTGCCGGACGCTTCCGTACGGGAAAGCCGGGAGCGGGTCAACGCCGCGATCCTGAACAGCGGACGGAAAATGCCGCCGCGCCGGATGACCATCAACCTCGCTCCCGCCGATACAAGAAAAGAAGGTCCATCTTTCGATCTGCCCATCGCAATCGGCATTCTGGCCGCCAACGGTGAACTGCTTCCCCGGACCGGACTCAACATCGACCGGATCGTTTTTTTCGGAGAACTGGGACTGGACGGCCGGCTGCAGCCAGTCAACGGAGCGCTCTCCATTGTCATCTCCGCCAGCGAACAGGGGCTGACAGAAGTGATTCTTCCCGCTGATAATGCCAGGGAGGTCAGCTGTATCCAGGGAATGAAAATCTATCCTGCCCGAAGTTTGACAGAGGTAATCGATCATCTTGAAGGGAAAGCGATGATCTCCCCACAGGAACAGCAGGATTACGCGGATCTGCAACTGCAGACTCCGGTGCTGATGGACTTGAGCCAGGTACGCGGACAACAGGGGGCCCGCCGCGCCCTGGAAGTAGCCGCTGCCGGCGGACACAACATGCTGATGATCGGTGCGCCGGGAAGCGGGAAAACCATGATGGCCCGATGCCTCCCGGGCATATTGCCGCCGCTGAGCTTCGCTGAATCCCTGGAAACGACCCGTATCCATTCCATCGCGGGACAGCTGGCGCCGGGAAGCGGGCTGATGATACAGCGTCCATTCCGTGCCCCGCATCACAGCGCTTCCGTCGCCTCGCTCATCGGCGGCGGAACCAACGCCCGGCCGGGAGAGGTTTCTCTGGCGCACAATGGGGTACTGTTCCTGGACGAACTGCCAGAATTCTCCCGGTCTGCGCTGGAATCCCTTCGGCAGCCGCTGGAGGATGGCGTCGTGACCGTATCCCGCATCAGGAACCAGGCGCGATACCAGTCCTCTTTCATGCTTATCGCGGGCATGAACCCCTGCCCATGCGGATATTTCGGAAGCCGGCAGCGGGATTGCCGTTGCTCTCCTACAGAAATTCGCCGTTACCTGGATCAGGTATCCGGGCCGCTGCTGGACCGGATTGACCTGCAGATTGAGGTCGATTCCGTGCCCGTGACCGAAATCAGTGAAGCCCCGGCAGCCGAGTCCTCCGCCTCCGTGGCGAAGCGGGTCCGGGCTGCGAGAAAAATCCAGCAGGAAAGATACCGGGGAACCTCTATCCACTGCAACGCCCGGCTGGACAATGCATCCATCGATGAATTCTGCCCGATGAGCACGGAAACCAAAGCCATTCTGCACATGGCCGTGGACAAAATGCATTTGAGCATGCGGGCATATCACCGTATCATCAAAGTTGCGCGAACGATCGCTGACATGAGCGGAAACCGGAATATCGGGCCTGCTGATATCGCGGAAGCTGTTCAATACCGGGAACTGGATCAGAAATACTGGAGGAAATAAATGATCTGCAATGACGAAGAAGTCCTATGGGCGTGGCTGGCCAGCGGGGGACTCACCCCCCTCGAGATCCGCAGTCTGATGGCAATGGATCCGGATCCGGCGCACCTGATAACAGACTGCCAGCAGGACCGCGGCGCTTTCATGGAAGTTCCTCTGTCAAGCAGGATCCGGGAAACCCTGAAGCGCAATGCCGCACCGCGGAAGATGGCGGACACAGCCATGCTAATGGCTCAGCACGGGATTCATATTGTCACCATTATGGATGAAAAATACCCGGAACGTCTGCGCCCGCTCCCGGACGCACCTGCGATACTTTTCATCCAGGGAAACATGGATTCTCTTGCAGGGCCGACTGCCGCCATGGTCGGAAGCCGGAACGCATCCTATGCCGGACTGACTGCAACGAGAAGGATATCAGAGACTCTGAGCCGGGCCGGAATCCGGATTATCAGCGGACTGGCCTACGGCATCGACGCCGCCGCTCATGAAGGATGCCTGAAGGGAGAAAGCCCTACTATCTCCGTGCTGGGATGCGGACTGGATCAGGATTATCCCGCAGAAAATGCAGGACTGCGAAAACGAATCCTTGACAGCGGCGGGCTGATAATCAGTGAATATGCCCCGGGTGAAAAGCCGCTTGGATGGCATTTCCCCTTCCGGAACAGAATCATCAGCGGACTGGGAGACTGCCTTATCGTAATGGAAGCGCGAACCCGCTCCGGATCCATGACAACTGTCCAGCATGCGCTGAACCAGGGAAAGGACGTTTTCGTCTATCCCGGTGACCCGACCAGCCCCCGAAGCGAGGGGAATCATCAGCTGATCCGGGAAGGCGCCATCTACTTCACAACCGCAGAGGATGTGATGGAGGACATGCAATGGCTTGACAAGACCAGGAATGTAGGGCAAAATATCCCCGGAAATCAGGAGGAAGATCCCTCCCTTTCCCAGGGAGAGAAACAGCTGATGGATCAGCTGAACCGTGGAGAGCAGAGCTTTGACCAGCTGTGCATCGCACTCGGTTTTTCAGCCGCTCAGCTGAACGCAACCCTGTCCATGCTGCAGATTCGTGGTCTGGTACAGGCCCTGCCCGGAAAAATATACCAAAAAATCAGCCCTGCTGATTTTTGAGAGGAATGAAGAAAAATCCATGGCGACCGAAACGAAAAAGACCAGAGCGACCTCCAAGAAACCCAGCAACGCGAAAAAAGCCAAAGGAAGCACTGCCGCCAAGGCGAGAGCAACAACCCGGAAGGACACCGATTCGAAAGCCGAAGCTGCGCTCCAGGCAGCCACAGCTGTCAAAGCCTCTGAAAAAGTCAGGCGCGGCAGCGCCATAAAAAAAACAGTCACCAAAAAAGCTTCCGCCGAAGTTCCGGCCAAAAAGCTGATCATCGTAGAATCTCCGGCAAAGGCACGGACCATCAGCCGGTACCTGGGCAAGGGATACAAGGTCGAAGCCTCCCAGGGTCATATCTGTGATCTGCCCCGAAGTCAGATGGGTGTAGATCCGGAGCATGATTTCGAGATGAAATACATCACAATTCGCGGGCGCGGAGACATCCTCGCCGCTATCCGGAAAGAAGCCAAAGGGGCAAAAGAAATCCTGTTCGCCACCGACCCGGACCGGGAAGGGGAGGCAATCAGCTGGCACCTGTTCCACGTGCTGGGTGTGGATGAAGCCAAACCGTGCCGGATCGAATTCCATGAGGTGACCAAGAAAGCCGTTCAGGCCGCCATCAAGAAGCCGCGGCAGCTGGATATGGGCCGCGTGGACGCCCAGCAGGCCAGGCGGGCCCTGGACCGCCTGGTTGGATATAAAATCAGCCCGCTCCTTTGGGCCAAGATCAAGAAAGGCTTGTCTGCAGGCCGGGTGCAGAGCGTTGCGGCCAAGATGGTCGTAGACAGGGAACGGGAAATCAACGATTTCGTTCCGGAAGAATACTGGGAAATCCATGTACGATGCAATGGGGAAAAGGACGGAAAGGCCTTTAGCCTGGAGACCCGTCTGGCCGCACTGGATGGAGAAAAAGCAAAGATCACCTGCGCCCAGGATGCCGAAAAAGCCGTTGAAATACTGAAGGCTGCAGAGCTTTCGGTTCAGGATATCAAGTTCAAAGAGCGCAGGCGCATGCCTGCACCGCCTTTCACCACCTCCTCCCTGCAGCAGGAAGCAAGCCGGAAGCTTTCCTTCACCACATCCAGGACAATGCAGGTTGTGCAGCAGCTGTATGAAGGCGTCGACCTGGCGGGGGAAGGAACCCAGGGCCTCGTGACCTACATCCGTACAGACTCGGTCCGCGTCAGCGAGGAAGCCCTGACTGCCCTCCGTGCGTACATCCCCGAAAAATTCGGACCGGCCTTCCTGCCGGAAAAAACAATGGAATACCGCGGCCGCAGCAATGCGCAGGATGCCCATGAAGCCATCCGGCCCACGGACGTGCGCCGATCTCCGGATTCTATCAAGGCTTCCCTGACAAGGGATCAGTACCTTCTTTACCGGTTGATCTACCATCGCTTCGTAGCCAGCCAGATGGCCCCGGCCATCTATCAGACCCTGACTGCTGATATCGGAAACAAGCGGGTTATGCTCCGGTATTACGGGGAGCATAAGACCTTCGCCGGTTTTACAGCCCTGTATGAAGAGGGAACGGATGACGAAACAGAACTGAAGGAAACGATTCTGCCGGACCTGATTGCCCATCAGTCCCTGCAGATCGCCGGCATCGATCCGCAGCAGCATTTTACCCAGCCGCCGCCCCGATACACTGAAGCCACACTCGTTAAAACCCTGGAAGAAAACGGGATCGGCCGACCCTCCACCTATGCTCCGACAATCTCCACTATCATCAGCCGAGGATACGTCAGCCGGGAGAAGAAGCGGCTTTATCCCACGGAACTGGGCAATATGGTCACGGGACTGATGGATGAATACTTTGCCCGTATCATGGACACTGAATTCACCGCGAATCTGGAGACCCAGCTGGATGAGGTAGAGGCAGGCACCATGGACTGGAAACAGGTCCTGCGGGATTTCTATCCTGAGCTGGAAGAAGAACTTACTGTCGCGGAACAGGAAATCGAAAAGGTGGAAGTCGCACCCGAAGTCAGCGACGTGGTGTGCGACCAGTGCGGTGCACTGATGGTCTACAAAATGGGGAGGTACGGACGGTTTCTGGCCTGTCCCAACTTCCCGAACTGCCGGAATACCAAACCTATCCTGACCTATCTGGACGTGCCTTGCCCCAAGTGCGGTAAGCGGCTGCTGGAGAAGATCAGCAAAAAAAACAGGAAATTCTATGGGTGCGAAGGGTATCCGGAGTGCGATTTCGTATCCTGGGATAAACCCTCCGGGCAGAAATGCCCCAACTGCGGCGCATACATGGTGGAAAAGCAGACCAGCCGCCGCGGCCTGCAGCTTGTCTGCTCCAATGATGCATGCCGGTATCGCAAAACCATGGAGCAGCCGGAGGAGAATGAGGATGCCTGAGGAGCGCAGCGCCACCGTTATCGGTGCGGGTCTGGCCGGCAGTGAAGCTGCCTGGCAGCTGGCCCGACGGGGGATCCGGGTCATTCTGATGGAAATGAAACCGGAAAAGATGTCTCCGGCCCATCGTACGCCCCTCTTCGCAGAGTTGGTCTGCTCCAATTCCTTTCGCGGCGACCGGCTTTCCAACGCCGTAGGACTGCTGAAGGAAGAAATGCGGCGGCTGGATTCACTGATCCTGTCCGCAGCAGAAAACCATCGCATACCTGCCGGCGGGGCCCTGGCTGTAGACCGGGAAGGCTTTGCCCGGGAAGTAACAGAACGGCTGTACAGCCATCCCATGATCACCATCCTGGAGCAGGAAGCGCAGGATGTACCGGAAAGTCCGGTCATCATCGCCACCGGTCCGCTGACCAGCGACGCAATGGCGGAAAAAATCGCTGCGCTGCCCGGCCTTGAAACCCTGAATTTCTATGACGCGGCCGCCCCGGTCGTGACCCGTGAATCTCTTGACTTTTCCCGGATCTACCGATACAGCCGGTACGGCCGGGGAGAGGATTATCTTAACTGTCCCATGAACGAGGCAGAGTACAACGCCTTTATTGACGCCCTTCTGTGCGCCGAGACCGCGGAGATTCACGGTTTTGAAGAAAATCGCGTGTTTGAAGGCTGCATGCCCATCGAAAGCATGGCAAGAAGGGGCCGTATGGTTCCCGCCTTCGGCCCCATGAAACCCGTGGGACTCCGAGCGCCTGGCATGGACAGAGAACCCTTTGCGGTCGTTCAGCTCCGTCAGGATGATGCAGCCGATACACTCTATAATCTGGTCGGATTCCAGACCCGGCTGAAGTTTCCTGAACAGAAACGGGTGTTCGGTATGATCCCTGGACTAGAGAACGCAGTTTTCGCCCGATATGGTGTGATGCACCGGAATACCTTTCTGCATTCCCCGGGTTTTCTGAACGAACAATTCGAAATGATTCACCGGCCAGGAACCTATTTTGCAGGACAGATGACCGGCGTTGAAGGCTACGTTGAATCCGCCGCCAGCGGGCTTATATGCGGCATTTCTCTTGCCAGGAAAATTCTGAACCTGCCAAATCTGGATTTCCCGGGGTTCACCGCGCTTGGCGCCATGGGACGGTATATTTCCACACCCAATACCCGCTTTCAGCCAATGAACTGCGCCTTTGGACTGATTGATCCCCTGCCAGCAGAACCGGGAAAGCGACGGATCCGAAACAAGGCGGAACGATACGAAGCCATTGCTGCCCGGGCTCTGGAATACTGGAGCAGGATGTCGAAAACTGTAAAGGAAGGAGTCACAGAAGAATCATGAGCAACAGCCCTTTCAAAGGAACCACCATCTGCGCCGTACGCAGGAACGGGCAGATCGCCATCGCAGGAGATGGTCAGGTAACCATGGGGGAGAATACGATCTTCAAAACGACAGCACGTAAGGTACGCCGCCTGTATCATGGGCGAGTTGCTGTGGGTTTCGCGGGCAGCGTCGTGGATGCCTTCACCCTATGTGAGAAGTTTGAAGAGAAACTGGAGCAGTGCAGCGGTAACCTGGAGAAAGCTGCAGTCGCTCTCGCGCAGAGCTGGCGCGGAGATCAGACCATGCGGCAGCTGGAGTCCATGATGATCGTCGCGGATCCGGAAAATCTGTTGATCCTTTCCGGAACCGGAGAAGTCATCGATCCCGATGAAGGAATTGCCGCCATCGGTTCCGGCGGAAACTACGCACTGGCCGCAGCACGGGCCCTGATTCAGAATACCGATCTTTCCGCCCATGAAATCGCAGAGAAAGCGCTGCACATCGCCGCCAGCATCTGTGTTTTTACCAACGACAATATCATCGTGGAGGATGTGTAAAAAGATGGAACTGACCCCAAGGCAGATCGTCCATGAGCTGGACCGTTATATCGTAGGGCAGGAGGAAGCCAAGAAAGCCGTAGCCATCGCCCTGCGAAACCGCTACCGCCGCAGCAGGGTTGAAGAATCCCTGCGGGAGGAAATCTCCCCGAAAAATATCCTGATGATCGGACCGACCGGCGTCGGAAAGACCGAGATCGCAAGACGACTGGCCCGCCTGGTGAACGCTCCGTTCATCAAGGTGGAAGCTACTAAATTCACCGAGGTCGGTTACGTGGGACGGGATGTGGAATCCATCATCCGGGATCTTACAGAAAATGCCATCCGCATGGTCCGTCGGGAACACGAGGAACGGGTTATGCCCCGGGCGCGGGTGCTGGCAGAGGATGCCCTGGCCGACCTGCTGGTAAAGGGACCCAAGCGCTCCAATGCCTCCAATCCGCTGGACTATTTTCTGGGTCGCCAGAAGGAATCCCCCGTCTCCCAGGAGGAAACTACGGCCCTGGCCCGTCGGAAAGATGATATCCGCGGGCAGCTGATGCGGGGAGAAATCGAAGAAAACGAGATTGAGATCGAGGTGGAAGATGAGATGCCCACCCTTGAGGTGGGCGGAAACAGTATTTCTCTCGGCGATATGATGGGGAACATGATGCCCCGCAAAACCCGTATTCGCCACGTGAAGGTTCGGGAAGCCCGGAAAATTTTGACGGAGCAGGAATCGGCCAAGCTGATCGATAACGACGCTGTGCAGGAGGAAGCTATCCGCCGCACGGAGCAAAACGGGATTGTCTTTATCGATGAAATCGACAAAATCGCTTCCTCCGGCGGCGGACACGGCCCGGATGTTTCCCGGGAAGGCGTCCAGCGGGATATTCTGCCCATCGTGGAGGGGTGCACCGTGAACACGAAATATGGCGCAGTGAAGACCGATTTCATGCTCTTCATTGCCGCCGGCGCCTTCCATGTGAGCAAAGTTTCCGACCTGATCCCCGAACTGCAGGGGCGGTTCCCCGTACATGTCCAGCTGAAGAGCCTGACCAGGGATGATTTTGAACGGATTCTGACCGAGCCGGAAAATGCGCTGACCCGTCAGTATCGGGCTCTGCTGGAGGTAGACAGAGTTCTGCTGGATTTCGAGCCTTCCGCCATTACCGCCATCGCCCAGGCTGCTTGCAATGCCAATGACAGTCAGGAGGATATTGGCGCACGCCGGCTGCATGCGATCTTTGAGGAACTGCTGGAGGACATCAGCTTCAACGCCGGAGATGAAAACATGCCTCCTTTTGCCCTTAAGATTGACGAAACCTATGTGGAAGAACATCTGGCGGCCGAGAACAGAGCGCCTGACCTGAAAAAATACATCCTGTAAAATCATGATCAACAAGGAGGCTGGGGAAATGATCCGAAATGTGGGCATGATCGGTACCGGCAACATGGGCTCCGCTATCCTGCGGGGCATCGTCGAAGCATCCTACGTAAAGCCAACGCAGCTGACTGTCTTTGACGTCAGCCGGCGGAAACTGAAGGAAATCGAAGAAGATATCCCCGGCATCCAAGTTGCCCGGGACTGCCTGGAGGTTGCCGAGGCAGCAGATTTGATCATTCTCGCCGTGAAACCACTTTATGTCCGGGAAGTCATCGATGAAATCCGGCCCGGTCTGCAGGGCAAAGCTGTACTCAGTATCGCTGCGGGATGGACAGTCTCCATGCTTGAGGAAGCACTTCGGGGCACCGGCGCCACATATCTCCGCGTCATGCCGAACACACCGGCACTGGTCGGAGAGGGAATGA
The DNA here is from genome assembly GCA_017433675.1 of Clostridia bacterium. GTDB lineage: Bacteria > Bacillota > Clostridia > Christensenellales > Aristaeellaceae > Aristaeella. Next base: position 1,519 of record JAFRGU010000043.1, on the reverse strand, counting down.
CCGCCCTCTGCGATGATACTACCTTCTCTCAGGAGGATTTCGATTATGCCAAGGGAATCTTCGATGCTGTGGGAAAGACCCGGGTCCTGCCGGAACGGTTGTTTGACGGGGTCATCGCAATTTCCGGTTCAAGTCCGGCCTACGTATATATGATGATTGAAGCCATGGCAGACGCAGGCGTCCGGGAAGGTCTGCCGCGTACATATGCCTATGAGATGGCAGCACAATCCGTCCTGGGCAGTGCCCTGATGGTTCTTTCCTCCGGGACACATCCTGCCGCGCTGAAGGACGCAGTCTGTTCTCCCGGCGGCACCACTATTGAAGCCGTCGCTGCCCTCGAAAGATCCGGCTTCCGGGCTGCGATCCTGAGCGCCATGGAAGCCTGTGCGGAAAAGAGCCGGGAGATGTCGAAGAAAAAATGAAAAAAGTCAATATCTATACTGACGGTGCCTGCAGCGGCAATCCCGGCCCCGGCGGATGGGGGGCAATCCTCGAATTCGGGCCACATATTAAGGAAATGAGCGGCTTCATGGCAGGCACAACCAATAATCGCATGGAACTGTTTGCAGCAATCAGTGCTCTCGGCGCCCTGAAGGAACCCTGTGAAGTGGATCTCTATTCGGACAGCGCTTATCTGGTCAATGCATTCAATGAACACTGGATCGACGGATGGAAGAAAAATGGATGGAAAAACGCCGCTAAAGCGCCTGTAGAGAACCAGGACCTCTGGTTTATCCTGCTGGCCCAGACAAAAAAGCATCATGTGAATTTTTACAAGGTAAAAGGTCACGCTGACAATCCCCGGAACAATCGATGTGACGAACTGGCCCGCGCTGCGATTGACGAGTTCCGAAGGCTAAACCCGGAAATACAAGAAAAGGAAGGGAAAGACTGAACCCGGCAGGGGACCGTAACAATAAAAACGCGCTCATCATGATCAAAACGAAGGGAAAAAATGATGGGCGCGTTTTTCTTTTCAATTAATGGTTACATACCGAAATCATTTCCCGAAGAGATTTTTCACCTTATCCAGCAGGCCTTTGCCTTCCTTCAGTACATCACCGGCGTTTTCTCCCAGTGCTTTCGTGACCCCGTTAATGATTTCTTTAATCTGGTCGGCATTCACGTCAAATCCGGTCAGCTCTTTGATTGTGGCCGCCGGGTCGGAAGTCAGCTTCGCAAACAGATCAGAATTACCGGTTACCTTGCTGACCAGGTCATTAATCATTTTCTGAATATCCATGTATCAAGTCTCCTTTCTAAGTCGGGAATCCGATACAATTATAGAAGCAATCCTTCTTTTTTTCAATAGTCATTAGTGTTTGTTAGTATACTACAGACATCTTGTCATTTAATGGCTTATAAAACGATTAGAAGATTTTTCAAACAGGATTACTTGGATTCTGACGAGCTAAACAATTATACTCGTAAGCGGTTTTTGTGATCAAATGTATGCCAATACAAGTACCCTAAAGAAAAAACTATTCCTAAATTAGTGTCTGCTCGTTAAGCAGCCTCT
>JAFRGU010000317.1 GCA_017433675.1 Clostridia bacterium | reverse complement strand
GGTTCCGGTGTCATCCAGAAATTTGCATACTCTTTCGATGTTCTCCATGCTCAGGGAACTCCTTTCTGCCACGTGGGCATGATCTTTTGATGCTGCGCTGTCAGGCGATCCGCAGCTCATCCAGCGTGAACCGGATCACTTCATCGTCGGGATCTTCGTCCTCCCGGGCTATCAGCCTGGACAGCCATGGATGGGCTTCTTCCCATGAAATAGGTGTCTCCGTGTTCTCCTGATTCATCGGATTGATCACTCCTTCGCGTTTTTCACAACTACTATGGATTGTAGCTCGCTCCGAAGTGAAACGCAATATCTGTTTCGGTTCTTTTTCTGGTCTTTTTTTCCGTTTCACCAGGTTCGCTCCTGATGAATCTTCTGTGCCCGGCTGAGCAGTTCCGCCTCAGTCATAAACCACCCGTAATGTCCGAAAACCGGCGCGCACTTTTCACACACAAAAGCATAATAACCGTTCCGGGGCAGTTGTTCCGAATCCAGCAGCTTCTCTGCCCGCTCCAGGCAGGCTTCTGTCCTGATTTCCGCTTCTTCCGGATTCTGGGCAGCCTCCGCAGCATCCGCCAGATTCAACCAGGTGATAGCCTGCTCCAGTTCTCCATTTTCCTGTTTTTCCATGACTGCCAGCGCGCGATGGAACAGATCTTCTGCTGCTTCATACCGCTTGCAGCCGATCATAGCCAATCCCATATTGTTATATAGCCCGCCCAGCCGCCCATCTTCGGATGGCAGATTCTTTTCATAGTTTTCCCGGGCTTTTTCGAAACACGCAACTCCACCCGCCGGATCACCAAACGCCTCCCGGACCGTCCCGGCGTTAACCCAGGTCGTTCCCGCGGTCACGGTGTTGTCCATCCCGAGCTTTCGAATCAGATTCAGAGCCGCTTCCGCATGCGCAATTGCTTCATCCCGTAGCCCCTGTTTCCGGTAAAATCCCATCATTTCGTTGTGCAGCATCAGCTGACCGCGCTCATCCTGATTGGCCAGGGCTTCTGCCATCCAGTATTTCAGATGCCGTTCTACGCCCGGCCAGTCATTCCGATCTTCGTATTCCCGCAGCTTTTCCTGGACCCGATCCTGCGGGATCGGTCGGAATGGTGTTTCTTCCCCTGGCTGGCCGCACAGAGCGCAATTGGGTTCAAGATAATCTTCCCTTTCCAGCATCCCGTTTTCCTCCGGCATTCTTCCGCTCTGTTTCATACAGCTTCTTCTGTTTCCCCATTATTCAGTAAACAGCGGCGTGGAATAATATCTGTCTCCGCTGTCCGGCAGCAGGGCAACAATCGTTTTTCCTTTGTTCTCTGCTTTTTTCGCCATCTCGATCGCGCAGTGCAGTGCTGCGCCGGAAGAGATACCCACGGAAATACCTTCCTTCCGGGCCAGCATCTTTGCCGCTGCGTAAGCGTCTTCGGTTTTCGCCTGATACACTTCATCATAGATTCCGGTATTCAGCACCTCCGGCACAAATCCGGCGCCGATTCCCTGGATACCGTGAGCGCCGCTCCGGCCTTCGGACAGCACCGGCGAATCCGCTGGTTCCAGCGCCACAATCCGGATCTCCGGTTTCCGGCTTCGCAGATATTCCCCGACACCGGTCAGTGTGCCTCCCGTACCGACTCCGGCAATAAAAATATCCACCTTTCCGTCCGTATCCTGCCAGATCTCCGGCCCGGTCGTTTCCCGGTGGGCAGCTGCGTTCGCCGGGTTGCTGAACTGTCCGGGAATAAAGCTGTCCGGGATTTCGTGTGCCAGTTCCTCTGCCTTGGCGATCGCCCCGTTCATGCCTTTCCCGCCTTCAGTCAGTACAATTTCAGCGCCATACGCCTTCAGAATATTCCGGCGTTCAGCGCTCATCGTTTCCGGCATGGTCAGGATCACCCGATACCCCTTGACTGCCGCGATCGCTGCCAGGCCGATGCCCGTGTTGCCGGAGGTCGGCTCAATGATTACCGCACCTGCCTTCAGCACACCCCTCTCTTCAGCGTTCTCGATCATCGCCCTGGCCACCCGGTCCTTGGCGCTTCCGGCCGGATTGAAATACTCCAGCTTCACCAGCACCTTTGCTTCGAGTCCCATTTCCTGCTCAATATGGGTCACTTCCACCAGCGGTGTATTCCCGATCAGATCGATCATTCCCCTGTAGATACCAGCCATAGCCATTCCCTCTTTTCTGTGGCATGAATTCCCTGGATCAAAAAGCCCGGAAACCAGTTCGGCTTCCGGGCCGTTTTTCATCATGATTGCCTTCCGGCCTGAAACAGTCCTTTTCTTTTGAGGATATCCCATGTTTTCCACTGCAGGCTGAACAGTTCGGCACTACAGTTTTACTCTGCCATTGCCGCCAGTGCAATGGCCAGATCGCCCCGGGTTGCCTCTTCCGCGCCAGCTGCGGGGAAGCTGATCTCCGGCAGTTCCTTCCCTGCCTCAGCGCATACTGCGCCGCACAGAGAAAGGATCCGTTCCCGGGTCAGGATCAGCGTTTCGTCTTCAATCGCTTCTTCAGCGGTTTCTTCCGCTGCCGGTTCCGCAGCTGCTTCTGCCGTCGGTTTTGCTTCCGCTTCCACCGCGGGTTCCGCAGCATCTTCTGCTGCAGGTTCTGCTTCCGCTTCCACCGCGGGTTCCGCAGCATCTTCTGCTGCAGGTTCTGCTTCCGCTTCCGTCTCAGGTGCCGCTGCCGCTTCTGCTGCAGGTGCTGCTTCCGCTTCCGCCGCGGGTTCCGCTGTCTCTTCTGCTGCAGGTGCTGCTTCCGCTTCCGTCTCAGGTGCCGCTGCCTCTTCTGCTGCAGGTACTGCTTCCGCTTCCGTCTCAGGTGCCGCTGCCTCTTCTGCTGCAGGTGCTGCTTCCGCTTCCGCCGCGGGTGCCGCTGCATCTTCTGCTGCAGGTGCTGCTTCCGCTTCCGCCGCGGGTGCCGCTGCATCTTCTGCTGCAGGTGCTGCGTCCTCTTCTGTCGCAGGTTCCGTAGCTTCCTCAGCGGACGGTTCTGCTGTTTCAATCAGAGCCTGAGCAGCCAGCCAGGCTTTCTCAGTCTGCAGCAGTGCCGTTACGGCTTCTGCACGGGTGCCGGTTTTTCCCTGGATCAGATATAGTCCCTCAGCCATTTCGCCCAGTGTCGCTTTCTCCGCCACACCAAATACTTCTTCCTCCATCGGAGCCATCAGCTTATGCTTATTGACGTAATCCACCGCGTCAAAATAGGGGCTGTTCACGCCCACATCCCCGAAGATCTTGATATACGGGGAGAGGATGCTTTCGATGTTTCCCTGTGCTCCGTCTGTCAGAATGTACATCACACCCTGCAGCTTCTGCTGGGAGGAGGAGAGATTTCTGTTAAGCCCTTCGAGCGTTTCATTCAGCTGCCCGTTTTCCGCGGTCAGCCGGTCCTTTTCCGTGGTCAGTTCTGTAACCTGATGGTTCAGGTCCTGAATGGTCTGTTCGTCTTTTTCGTTCTTTTCCTTCAGGGTATTGTACTCCGCCTGAATGTTTCCCAGATCCTGATTCAGGGTATCAATGCGGGAATTGCTGTTATTCAGGATCGTCACAATCGCAATCGCGGCTGCAACCAGAACACAGCACAGCGCAATCAGCCATTTCTTCAATTTCATTCCTCCTCGCTGCACGGCGCTTTCGCCATGGTTTCAATGGCTTCTTCAGCTGCTTCCCGGGCGTCCTCAGCAATTTCTTCCGCCTTCTCCGTTGCTTCCTCAGCAACGTCTTCGACTGCTTCCTGTACGTTCCCGGCTGCTGCAGCCGCTTCTTCTGCTTTCTCCTCCGCAGCGTCCTGAATCTCATCTGCGGCTTCTTCCGCGATTTCTGCCGTCTCTTCCACCGCCTCGGCGATTTCTTTCACCGATCCCTCGGTTTCTTCCACTTTATCAGCAATTTCTTCGTCGGATTCTTCGGTTTCTTCCACCGCCTTGGCGATTTCTTCCGCAGGCACCACAGCTTCTTCCACCGTCCCGGCAATTTCTTCCGCAGTTTCAGCGACCGCCTCCTTCGCTTCCTCCGCACCGATCAGCAGAATGTCACCGGCGTTCTGACGCAGGGCATCCGTGTCATTCTGCAGGTGTTCCCGGATCCGGGAGCCGAAAACTTCCTTGATATTCGGCTGGTCCCCGGCAAACAGGGAATCACCGGTTTCCTTGGCAGCCTGGCTCAGTGCGTCCATCAGTACCCGGATCTGATCCAGATAATACTGATAGCTTCCCGCAAAGGTTTTCACCGTTTCGGTCACCATGGTCTGATTGTCTTCCCGGTTGGTTCGGATTTCCTCTTCGAGGTCATGGCGTTTCGAGGCCGCCTCCCGGGCAAAGCCCTCCTCCACGCTTTCGCGGGATTCATCCAGTTCCCGGTTCTTCTGCATATAGAGATCCTTCAGCCCTTCGTATTCCACAATGGTCTTCCGGGCCTGGTTCTTCAGCTCCGTTCCTTCGCTCTCCGCCAGCTGCCGTTCCAGATCCTGGATCCGCCCTTTCGCATCTGTCAGCTGCTGAAGCGCATCTTTCTTTTCCTTTTCCACGCTGTCCAGTTTGTTCCGCATGGATGAAAGCCTGGCTTCCAGTTCTTTGATCTTCCCGCTGCCAAACATGGTACGATACCTCCTTGATTATTGTATCATCCGCAGCCGGCGCTGCAAAAAATACATTTTTCTTCCTTATTTATTTTGACATCAATGGTCGTATTCCCTTCACAAATTTACAAAATCTCTTTCTGAAAATTTCCTGTTTTCCATAGAAAAAAGCCGGTGCATTGTCCGGCTTTCTGATGAGTTGCCCATAGCTGCAGATTACTGAATGTCTCCGGAAATCACCCGGTCGAAGAGCGCCTGTACCTTCTCGTCCGGAGCCTTGTCAACCAGGGAAACGATGACTGCCGCTGCCATACCGCAGATGAATCCCGGAATAATTTCATACAGGCCGAAGGACCCGAGGAAGGCCAGCCAGAGGATATCCACCAGAGCGCCAACCACGATACCGGCCACCGCGCCTTTGAATGTGAACCGTTTCCAGAAAAGACTCAGCATGATTGCGGGACCAAAAGCCGCGCCGAAGATACCCCAGGCATTTTCCACAAGGCCCATGATGGTCCCGCTGCCCGGATTGGATGCAATCAGAACCGCAGCAACAGCGATCGCCAGTACAACAATCCGGCCGATCCAGTACATTTCCTTTGCGGTAGTTTTGCCTTTCCGGATGATTGGTTTATACACGTCCGCCGAAAAAGCCGAAGAAGCACTCAGCAGCTGCGAATCTGCTGTGGACATGGAAGCCGCCAGAATAGCGGACAGCAGGATGCCGGAAATCGCAGCCGGGAAAATCCGCCGCACCATCTGGATAAACACCGTGGAGCTGTCGCTCAGCTCGCCCATAAAAATATGTCCGATGCATCCGGCAAGCACGGAAAACAGAATAATCAGCACATTCCATGCAATTCCGATCTTTGCGCTTTTCTTCAGATCCTTGTCGCTCCGTACTGACATAAATCGGATGATAATATGCGGCATGCCGAAATACCCCAATCCCCAACCCAGGCCGGAAGCCACGGTCTTCCAGTCCGGAAACAGATTCCAGTATCCTTCCGGCAGCTGATCCACCGTCATAGCCGCTTCTCCTGCCTGGATCAGTCCCAGGGCGAAGATAGGAGCGATCAGCAGCGCGCCCAGCATCAGCAGTCCCTGGAAAAAGTCCGTCCAGCAGACGGCGCTGAACCCGCCTAAAAAGGTGTAGCTCACAATAATAACCGCGGCAATGTACATCGCCAGCGTGCTGTCAATTCCGATTACTGTATGGAAAAGTGTCCCGCAGGCCTTGACGCTGGACGCTGCATAAATGGTATAGGCCACCAGGAAAATAATTGCACAGATGACCTGCAGGAATTTGCTCGAGGACAGAAAACGGTTTGTCAGGTACTGAGGCACAGTGATGGAATCGTTCGCTGCGATGGAAAATTTGCGCAGACGCGGTGCCTCCAGAATCCAGCTCAGGGCGTACCCAATCGCAAGCCCGATAGCAATCCAAGCCTGCCCAATTCCGGCTGCATAGATGGAAGCCGGAAGGCCCATCAGCACCCATGCGCTCATGTCTGAGGCGCCTGCAGACAGCGCAGAGACCCACGGTCCCATATGGCGCCCGCCCAGGAAATATTCCTTTTCATCGCTTCCCCGGCTCTTCAGGAAAAAGTATACGCCGATACCCAGCATGAATGCCAGGTAGATGATAAAAATGACGAGTTCAGTGTTCACTGGCTGTCCCCTCCGTTTGCGAAATGAATCGCAGATTCTTTCCAAGCCTGCTAATGATTATAATGCGCTTTTCCGCTTTAGCAAGCTGAATTCCGTTCTTTTCATGTTCTTATTTTTCATGGATCCATTTCCGGATATCCTCATCGGTCCCCAGCACGGTGTGGGACCCTTCAATCAGGTGCTCGGTACCCTTGGAATAATCCAGTCCGCTGGAAGCATAATCGTATCGGATCGCCACCCGCCGGCGCTCAACCTCCGGATTCGGATGAGGAATCGCGGACAGCAGGGATTTGGTATAGGGATGGATCGGGTTGGAGAAAATTTCCTCTTTTGTGCCCGATTCCACCATATATCCCAGATGCAGCACGCCGATGCGGTCCGAGATATATTTAACCATGCTCAGATCGTGCGCGATAAAGAGGTACGCGCAGTGCGTTTCCTCCTGGATATCCTTCATCAGGTTAACGACCTGGGCCTGGATCGATACGTCCAGCGCGGAGATGCACTCATCCGCGATGATCAGCTTCGGGTTCATGATCAGAGCCCGGGCAATTCCTACCCGCTGGCGCTGTCCGCCGGAAAACTGGTGAGGATACCGGCCTGCGTGCTCCGGACTCAGGCCGACCTTGCGCAACATTTCCCCGATCAGAATCTGCCGTTCCTTCCGGCTTCCGCCGATCTGATGGATCGCCAGCCCTTCCCCGATGATTTCCTCGACCTTTTTCCGGGGATTCAGGCTGGCCATGGGATCCTGAAAAATCATCTGCATATCCTTCCGAAGCTTTTCCCGGACCGCATTGTCCATTTTCCCGGTAATATCCTTCCCTTCGAAAACAACACGGCCGCCGGTCGGATTATAGAGGCGGATGATGCTCCGTCCGATGGTCGTTTTACCGGATCCGCTTTCACCCACCAGCCCGTATGTCTCGCCCGGATAAATCCAGAAGGAGACACCGTTCACCGCTCTGACCGTAAAGCTTCTGGAAACGTGAAAATGCTGCACCAGCTGTTCCACCTGAAGTAGTGGTGCTTTTTCGTTCATCGGCTGATTGTGTTCACTCCGCCTGCATGGTTTCAATGTCATGGAGCGCCATCAGGTCAAACCGGAAACCGTCCACATGATATTCCTTTGCCCAGTAGGTGACGGAATCAACAATATATTTCCGGAACATGGCCCTGTC
>JAFRGU010000316.1 GCA_017433675.1 Clostridia bacterium | reverse complement strand
GGGGTCAATCATGTTCACATCGCTCAGGTCCGCCGTGGCCGCCTCATAGGCAACATTCACCGGATGCTTCAGCGGCAGATTCCAGATCGGAAATGTTTCGAATTTGGCGTATCCCGCCCGGACGCCCCGCCGGTTTTCCTGATACACCTGGCTCAGGCAGGTCGCCATCTTTCCGGACCCCGGGCCGGGCGCCGTCACGAGGATCAGCGGCCGGCTGGTCTCCACGAAGTCATTGCGGCCGAATCCTTCCTCGCTCACGATATGGTCCACATCGGAGGGATAGCCCTCGATCGTGTAATGGCGGAAAGTCCGGATCCCGAGATCGTTCAGGCGCTGTTCAAAGGTCACGGCAGCGGGCTGGGAGGCGAACCGTGTCAGCACCACGCTCCCCACATACAGCCCGATGCCCCGGAAGGCATCGATCAGCCTCAGCGTATCCGCGTCATAGGTGATGCCCAGGTCGCCCCGGACCTTGCTGGTTTCAATATCGTCAGAGTTGATCACGATCAGAATCTCTTCCTGTTCCTTCAGCCGCAGCAGCATCTGCATCTTGCTGTCCGGCCGGAAACCGGGAAGCACGCGGCTGGCATGGAAATCGTCGAAAAGCTTACCGCCCAGTTCCAGATACAGCTTGCCGCCGAATTTGTCAATTCGCTCCAGAATTTGCTGAGATTGCATCCGGGTATATTTCTCATGGTCAAACCCAACTCTCATGCGCAGCCTCCCTGCCATTTTCCGGGATCCCTTCCGCCCCGGGCGGAGAAAAACAACGCTTTATATTTTATGCAGAGAACAGAAACGGGTCAAGTTTTTGTTTTCCGTTTTTTCGTTTGATTTTTACGCTTGCTTTTTTCCGGGAAACAAAGTATACTGAGCTTTGCCGCTGGCGCGATGATGGCTGGGTCCCGTGCGATTCATTGGTGTGAACCCTGTCAGGTCCGGAAGGAAGCAGCAGTAAGCATTGGATGAATGTGCTGCGGGGCTGCCCGGTTTGAGCGCCGGCGGTTTTTTTGCCGCCCTGATCCGGTCCTGTATGCCGGATCGCGGTTTTTTTATTGTTTTTCCTTTTCCTCTGAGTCTTGTTATGGTATACTGCCGGGGTGTGGTTCCCAGCGGGAATCCATGAGAAGCATGTTTCAGGAGGAGAGCAGCATGGAACTGGATCTGATCCGGAGCGCGGATCCCCAGGTGGCGGAAGCGATCGAACAGGAGCTGAACCGCCAGCGGACGCATATTGAACTGATCGCCAGCGAGAACTTTGTCTCCCCCGCCGTCATGGCGGCGATGGGATCGTGCCTGACCAACAAGTACGCCGAGGGATACCCGGGCAAGCGCTATTACGGCGGCTGCCAGTATGTGGATGTGGTGGAGAACCTGGCAAGGGACCGGGCCTGTCAGCTCTTCGGTGCGGAGCATGCCAATGTTCAGCCCCACAGCGGAGCCCAGGCAAATATGGCCGTGTATTTTGCCATGCTGAAGCCCGGAGATACGATCATGGGCATGAGCCTTTCCCATGGGGGTCACCTGACCCACGGAAGTCCCGTCAACATGAGCGGCGCCTACTTCCATTTCGTTCCCTACGGGGTGGACAGCGGATCCGAGGTCATTGATTACGACGATGTCCGCCGCATTGCGCTGGAGTGCCGTCCGAAGATGATCGTCGCCGGCGCCAGCGCCTACCCCCG
>JAFRGU010000315.1 GCA_017433675.1 Clostridia bacterium | reverse complement strand
GGCGGAGCATGGACGAAGTTCATCCATATTACCCTGCCCATGATCTCCCCCGTGCTTTTCTATAACACTCTGATGGGAATCATCGGCGGGTTCATGACCTTCACCAACAGCTACGTCATGACGGAAGGCGGGCCGAATAACGCAACCCTGTTCGTCAATTACCTGATCTACCGGGACGCTTTCCAGTATAACGAGTTCGGTTACGCGAGCGCGCTGGCGTGGATCGTATTCCTGGTTCTGGCGGTCTGCACACTGGTGATCTTCAGATTTTTCGGAAGGAAGGTGTACTACGGTGACGCAGACAAGTGAGAGGGTCCTCCGGGGAAAGCCCCGCAGAAAAAAACTGCGTCCCGGGACGCTGATCCTGTATATCGTCCTGGCCGCGGGGACGCTGGTGAGCGTTGTTCCGCTGTACTGGATGCTGCGCTCTTCCCTGATGAGCAACGCGGAAATATTCGTATTCCCGCCGCGTTTCTTCCCCAGCACATGGCGGTGGGCCAATTATGAGAAGACGTTCCAGAACTTTGCCGCGCTGATGTACTTCACCAACACGATGAGGATCCTGGTTCCCTGCGTCATCGGCACGGTGCTGACCTCGGCCATGGCGGGCTACGCGCTGGGCCGACTGGAGTTCCCCGGCAAAAAGCTCTGGTTTGCGCTGACCATCGGTGCGATGATTCTTCCGGGTCACGTGGTGCTGATCCCGTTGTATCTGACGTATTCCGCCATCGGTGCAACCAATACCTACACGCCTTTCTATCTGGCCGCCTGGTGCGGCGGCGGCGCGGCAAACGTGTTCCTGATGCGCCAGTTCATGCGCACGCTTCCGAAGGACTATGACGAGTCGGCTATGATCGACGGTGCGAGCCGGCTGCAGATCTTTGTCCGAATCCTGGTTCCGCTTTGCGCGCCCATCATGATAACCGTGGCCATCTTCACCTTTATGTTCTACTGGAACGACTTCCAGGGGCCGCTGATCTACCTGAGAAGCGACAGCAAATTCACTCTCGCGCTGGGCATCCTGTCCCTCCGCGGCGCCTATGCCTCGAAATGGAATTACATTATGGCTGCGTCTCTGGTCATGGTGCTCCCTGCCGTGGTGCTCTTCGCCATCGGGCAGCGCTACTTCATCGAAGGCATTGTACTGACCGGAATCAAGGGTTAACCTGAAACAATAAAGCAAGAACGGGAGGACAAGGGATATGAGCGGAGCTGGCAGCTTTCTCCAGCAGTCAAGGATTGAGGACACTTTCTGGACCCGTATCCGGGAAACGGCGCGGCGGGAGGGAATTCCCTACCAGTGGAAGGCGCTGAATGATCAGGTGCCGGGGGCCGAACCCAGCTATTGCATGAAAAACTTTCGCATCGCCGCCGGCAGAGAGACCGGCACGCACGGAGGATATATTTTCCAGGACAGCGATATCGCCAAGTGGATTGAAGGCGCTGCCTTCTCCCTGCGCTGGCATCCGGATCCTGACCTGGAGGAGGTCATCGACCGGGCGGTGGATGAGGTGGTGGATGCGCAGCAGCCGGATGGCTATCTCGATACCTACTATATCATCAATGGACTCGAAAAGCGCTGGACGAATCTCAAGGACAACCATGAGCTGTACTGCGCCGGCCATATGATTGAAGGCGCGGTGGCATATTATCAGGTGACGGGTAAACGTAAGCTGCTGGATGCGGTGATCCGCCTTGTGGATCATATCGACAGCGTTCTCGGTCCGGAGCCGGAAAAGCTGCACGGCTATCCCGGCCATCCCGTCATTGAGATGGCACTGATGCGGCTCTATGCTGTTACCCGGGATCCGAAGCATCTGAAGCTGGCGAAATACTTCGTGGATCAGCGCGGTCAGGCGCCTCTCTATTTCCGGGAGGAGGACGAACGCAATCACAACCATTTTTACTGGAAGGACAGCTATTTCCAGTACCAGTATTATCAGGCCGGCCTGCCGCTGCGGGAGCAGACGGAAGCGCAGGGGCATGCCGTCCGGGCGATGTATCTCTTCTCCGGAGCCGCGGACGTAGCCCGGGAAACGGGAGACAGCGGGCTTGCCGATGCCTGCAGGCGGCTCTGGAAAAACACAGTGCAGCGGCGTATGTACGTCACTGGCAGCATAGGATCCTCCGAGTATGGCGAAGCCTTTACCTTCGACTACGACCTGCCCAATGATACGATCTACGGAGAAACCTGCGCAGCCATCGGTCTGGTCTTCTTTGCCCGCCGGATGCTCGCGCTGGAGGCAAAAAGTGAATACGCTGACGTCATGGAGCGTGCGCTGTATAACGGCGTCATCAGCGGAATGCAGCTGGACGGCAAGAGATTCTTCTACGTCAACCCGCTCGAGGTCCTTCCGGAAGCCTGTGAAAAGGACCATGCCAAGTGCAGGGTAAAAGTGGAGCGCCAGAAATGGTTCGGCTGTGCGTGCTGCCCGCCGAACCTGATCCGCCTGGTTTCCTCCCTGGAGGATTATATTTACTCATGCGCCCGCAGGGATTTATACGTCCACCTGTACGTGGGCGGTTCCCTGAATACGTTCGTCGGCGGCAAACCGGTTCGCGTCGGTGTTCAGACGAATTATCCCTGGGACGGGAATATCCGTTTCAGTATCGGAACGGAAACGCCCGTGGCCTTCGCCCTCCGGCTGCGCATTCCCGGCTGGTGTGAAAAGTATACGCTGACGGTCAACGGATCCCCTGAAAAAAGTCCTGTCGTGGACGGCTACGCGGTCATTGACCGCACATGGCAGGATGGCGACCGGGTGGAGCTGGCGCTGGATATGCCCGTATCACTGATTCACGCCAATCCCCGCGTCTATGAGGACGCCGGCAAGGTTGCTGTATCGCGCGGTCCGCTGGTCTATTGCCTGGAGGAAGCGGACAACGGACGGAATCTGCACTCCGTCCGCCTCGGCAACGGAAGAGCAGAAAGCTTTTCTGCGGAATGGAAACCCGATAAGCTGGGAGGAATCGTCGAGCTTCGCTCCCCCGGAATCCGGGAAACCGATACCGGCTGGGGTGAAACGCTGTACAGCAGTATCAACAGGATTGAATCCGATCCGGTCGTCTTAACCTGGATTCCCTATTACAGCTGGGCCAACCGGGACCCGGGCGAAATGCGGGTCTGGATCAGAGAGTAGCCCCGGGCTGCAGATTCCAGTCCGGGAGAAAGCTGAACCGTTCCGGTTAATCCATGTCGCGGATAATCAGCATGCTGTCGCTGTAATATATCATGTCTGCCTCCGAAATGGAGATCGTTCTCGGTTCATTTCGTCCGGAAGAATAGAATACCGGAGTTCCTCTTCACCGCCATGCTGATTCCTGTTTGATCGGGATGGAAACCGTGAACTGAACCTTTCCGCCGCGGCAGGATACAGCGATGCTTCCGCTGTGTTTCTCCGCGATGGCTTTCGCGATGGAAAGGCCGAGTCCATAATGCAGACCCTGGTCGGTTCTGGCTTCGTCCACCCGATAGAAACGATCAAAGAGGTGCTCCATCTTTTCAGGGGGAATCTCTTCGCCGTCATTGATCACGTTCAGCACCGCTGCATGTCCCTGATGCTTCAGAGTCAGGATGATTTCGCTGCCCGTGGCGTGCCGGACAGCGTTGTCCAGCAGAATGGATACGATCTGTGTCAGCTGTGTCGGGTTCCCTGACAGCTGGATGTTTTCCTCGATATCGGACTGAATCGTTTTCCCGTTGTCGAAAGCCAGCATTTCAAACGCCAGCGTTTCCCCGGTCACAATGCGGGAAAGATCGACTGGCTCCGTCTGCGCTTCTGCGTTCTCCGCCCGGGAAAGATCCAGCAGCTGGCGGATCAGCCCGCCCATGCGCTCATTCTCATACCGGATATTGTCCAGCCATTCATTTTCTCCGATTTCCCGCGACAGCATCTCTGCATTGGTGCTGATCACAGCCACCGGCGTTTTCAGTTCATGGCTGGCGTCCGAGATAAACTGCTTCTGCTTTCTGTCATTTTCCTCCAGCGGACGGATGATGATTTTGGACAGGTACAGGGAGATGAAGAAAAGCGCAAGAATGGCTGCGCCTCCGATGAGCAGAACATTGTGAAGCAGGGTGTTCAGGCTGCTTTCCGATACCGTGTTATCCATAAAGGCAACCAGCGTATAGTCCGGCCTGCGGCTCACAATATATGTCAGGTTTCCGTTCCTTCCGGTAGCGTTGTTTCCGGCAAGGATTTCCCGGGCAATACTGACCAGATCATCCTCGCTGTATACGTCCTTCTCCCCGTTGTCGATTGCCAGTATGCTGTCGTTATCCCCGAAAGCCACGGAGTAGAAAGTGGACAGACGGTAATCCGCCTTCTGGTCCAGCGGCGGCCTTCCCGGGGGCTCCAGGGCCGGACTGTCCGGGGTATCCGGCGGTTCTTTGGGAACGTCAGCAGCAGGGTTTCCTGATTCCTGCCCCAGATAGTAAAGCTCAGCATGACGTTTCAGCAGTTCCATGTTTTGCTGCCGGACTTCCCGGTAGCTGGCAAACAGGAGGACTGACAGCGTGATGGCAAACAGAAGAATCAGGGAGCCCATGATGGCCACGATAATTCTTTTCCTGGACCGCCTAAACATCCTTCTCCCTCAATTCATATCCCAGGCCGCGAACGGCTTTGATTTCGACATCGGAGCCCACAAAATTCAGCTTTTTCCGGGTGAAAGACATATATACTTCCACATTGTTGTATTCGGCTTCATTGTCGAAACCCCAGATTTTCATCGTCAGCTGTTCTCTCGTCATAATCTGTCCCCGATTGCTGAACATGTATTCCAGGATGTGCAGCTCTTTTTCACTGAGTCGGACGCTCTGTCCGGTTGACTCGCAGGTAAGCGCCGCCCTGGAAATGTCCAGGATTAAGTCCCCGAAGTGAAGGTTTCCGTCCTGGAAGCTTGTGCTTCTGCGGCCCAGTGCGCGCAGCCTGGCGAGCAGTTCCTCCGTTTGAAAGGGCTTGGTCTGTGGCGAGTTTCTCCACACCTTCGATCTCCACGACGCAGACTCTGCATGCTCCGATATCGTTGATGTTCTTCAGGAAGCAGAGATGAGGGATCTTGATGCCGACCTGATCGGCGGCGTCCATGATAGTCGTGCCTTCAG
>JAFRGU010000314.1 GCA_017433675.1 Clostridia bacterium | reverse complement strand
CAGATTCCCGGCAAAATCCAAGCCGTAACGCGCATGCAGTTCTTCCAGTCCGTTGCTGATCTCTTCCTCCCGCTTTTTCGCGGTTTCAGGCATGAGATCTTCAATGCGGATCTGCCGGACATGCTCGTCCGTCAGATGATACAGTCCGGTACCGATCAGCCGGACCGGCTGCAGCTGAACCTGCTCCAGCAGCTGAACGGCTTCCCTGTAGATGTCCGCAGCAAAACGGGTTGAGAGCACGCCTCTGGAACGGGTGATATTCTTCATATTGGAAAAAGTCAGTTTCAGGCTGACGCCTTCTCCATACAGCCCGACCCGGGCAGCTCTTCGTTCCACGCTGAGGGAAAGAAGCAGCAGCACATCCTTCAGATATTCAATATCACTGACATCCTCCTGAAAAGTCAGTTCGCGGCTGATGGATTTGGCGTCCTCCGGCCGGTACGCCGTGACCTTCCGGTCATCCTCCCCAAAGGCAACCCGGGTGATCCATGCACCCTGTTTGCCCAGCAGCCGGATCACTTCGGACGGTCGTTCCTGAATATCCCGGACAGTCCGAAAGCCGGCATTGTTCAGCTTCTGCGCCGTTTTTTCCCCCACCGTATAGAGCACGCGCACATCCCGGTCGGTAATCAGATCCATAAACACCTGGGGTGTCGGGATTTCAAAGTACCCGTCCGGTTTCTTTTCCTCGCTGGCCGTCTTGGCGGCAGTTTTGGAATAGGCAACGCCGACAGAACAGGTCAGGCCCAGCTCCTCCCGCGTTCTCTGCTTGATCAGCTTTCCGATTTCACAGGCGCTTTCCCAGCTGCCTGCTTTCCCGGTCACATCCAGATAGGCTTCATCCAGGGCGATGGTTTCAGAAGCGTCTGCATAGGTGTTCCAGATTGCATGCAGCCTTTGGGATACGGCTCTGTACTTGTCAAAGTTGGGGTGCATGTAGATTCCGGAAGGACACAGGCGGTAGGCTTCCTTGATGTTCATGGCGGAATGGATGCCATATCTGCGCGCTTCATAGCTGCAGGTGGCCACCACGCCCCGTTCCCGGGGGAGGGACCCGATAATCAGCGGTTTCCCCCGGAGCGCCGGATTGTCCCGGACTTCCACGGAAGCATAAAAAGCGTCCATATCCACATGAATGATAATCTGATCCACGCTCCATGCCTCCTTCCGCCTGATGATCCTCAGAATAAATCGAGGCTGCTGTCCAGATAGATCTCTTCCCGTACCTTCAGCTGAAACTCCGGCTTTGTCATATAATAGAGCAGGAATTCCAGGATGACTGCGCTGCCCAGGCTCCGCCCTTCAATCTTAAACTGGGAAAACCCGTTGGGAAGATAGATATTCTGAATATCCTCAATGCCGATAAAACCCGGGTTGTTCATCGCGTCGGAAAAGCGGTAGCCCCGCTGTGCGTCCGGAGAAACGCAGATATGATCCGGACAGTCCTCCCCGAGATTCTTCCGGCTGACATTTTCATAGCAGGCCTTCCGGTCCGGGCAGTCATACCAGCAGCATTCATTGCACAGAAACTCCGCCTTCTGCTTCAGGCTGCGGGGCAGCCTGTTCAGCTGGTCGAATGCTTTATTCAGCCTGAAATCCGGCACCACATACGAAAACTCCCCGCGCTTTAATTCAGCCTCGAGCTGCCGGAATTCCGTCAGCACTTTTGTGGTGGAGGAAATCAGGATCAGCCCGGGATAATTCGCCCGAAGATAATGAATCAGCAGATCCGAGCAGACGATTGCGCCGTTCTGAACCGTCCCGTTTTTTTCAAACAGGGCGCACAGGGCATTGCATTTTGCATCAGAAAGATGTTCCTCCCGGAGAAGGGAATTGCTGAAAGTGAGCCGGGCCGATACAGCGTATTCCCGCATCATATCCGCCACATCCGTCGGCCGGGCTTCCCCGGATCCGACGCGGCCCCCGCCCCAAAGGCAATCCGCGGGAGCGCCATAGATGGAACCGATCTCGCACCAGTCATAAAAATACGTCCTGTGCTCCCGAAAAAGCGGCAGAAACACCTGGTACAGTTCATGGAACTCAAACAGCCCCGGAAGGTGATAATACACCTTCATATCCGGATCACCCTCCCCGCTGACCGGCTTTCGGTACCCCGTATCAGAAAAGCAGAAAGATCACCATCGCCCGTCGGTCCGCAGATCATCCATCTCAGAAAATGACTTGGTTTCCATCGTCAAAAGGTTCAAAGTAAGCGGCATAATCGGTATAGATTTGCGGTCCCAGCCGCCGGATACCGCCATAGAGGTGGCGCTTGAGCAGCGCTTCAATCCCCTCCGTGCTCCCTT
>JAFRGU010000313.1 GCA_017433675.1 Clostridia bacterium | reverse complement strand
CCATCCCCATCTATCTAATGGCGCTGCCGGGGCTGATTTATCTGTTTATCAATAACTATATGCCCATGCCGGGCATTATCCTCGCCTTCAAGAATTACAAGGCGAAGTTCGGCATCTACGGGTCTCCGTGGGCCGGGCTGAAAAATTTCCAGTATCTGTTCTCAACGCAGGACGCCTTCGTCATTACCAGGAACACGATCCTCTATAATCTGGTCTTCATCATCGTCAACCTGATCTTCGCCGTGGGCGTGGCCATTATCCTGTCC
Organism: Clostridia bacterium; assembly: GCA_017433675.1. Classification (GTDB taxonomy): domain Bacteria; phylum Bacillota; class Clostridia; order Christensenellales; family Aristaeellaceae; genus Aristaeella. Next base: position 5,886 of record JAFRGU010000313.1, on the reverse strand, counting down.
GAGCTGGTTGCGAAAAGAAGAAAAAAGATTTACCAGTCCGTAATTCTTCTGCCCTATCTGCTTTCTGCCGTTATTGTGAGCTATTTGGTCTACGCGTTCCTTTCTGCGGAAAACGGCTTTATCAATAACTCGATTCTGAAGCCGCTGGGCAGGGAGCCGATCGCATGGTATCAGGAGAAAGCGTACTGGCCCTTTATTCTGGTTTTCGTCAACCTGTGGAAGGGCATCGGTTATAACTGTATCATCTACCTGTCCACAATCATCGGTTTTGACCGCAGTCTCTATGAGGCCGCCTCCATCGATGGCGCCACCAAATGGCAGCAGATCACGAAGATCACCCTGCCGCTGCTTCGGCCCACGATTATCATGCTGACTCTGATGGCGGTCGGACGCATCTTCTATTCCGATTTCGGCCTGTTCTATCAGGTACCGCAGAACTCCGGTGCCCTGCTTCCCGTGACCAACACCATTGATACCTACGTCTACCGCGGCCTGCTCGAGCTGGGTGACATCACCATGTCCGCGGCCGCCGGCGTGTATCAGAGTCTGGTTGGTTTCGTTCTGGTTCTGGCTGCGAACCTGCTGGTTCGGAAGCTGGATCCGGAAAGCGCACTGTTCTGAGAAAGGAGGAAGGATCATGAAATCAGAAAAAAGATTCCAGGTTTTCGGGCATATCGTGATGACCATCATCACCCTGTGCGCCATCCTGCCGCTGATTCTGCTGCTCATCTCCTCCTTTACGGATAATGATGTGCTGATCAGAAACGGTTATTCCTTTATCCCGGAAAAATTCAGCGCCTATGCCTATGAGTATATCTTTACCAGCGGCAATTCGGTGGTGAATGCTTATGGCATCTCTATTATTCTGACCATTCTGGGCACGGCGGTCGGTCTGACGATTACGACGCTGCTGGGCTATGCCCTGTCCAAGTCCTTCCTGCCGGGCCGGGGCGTCCTGACCTTCCTGGTGTTCTTCACCATGCTGTTCAACGGCGGTCTGGTGCCGACCTACATCAACTATTCCAATGTGTTCGGCATCAAGAACACTTTCTGGGCGCTGATGGTTCCCGGCCTGATGATGAACGCGTTCAACGTCCTGATGGTGAAGTCCTACTTCGTTTCCAGCATTCCGGACGCGCTGCTGGAAGCCGCCTACATTGACGGCGCCACCGAGGGCCGTGCCTTTGTTCAGATTGCCCTGCCCCTGGCGAAGCCCATCGTGGCGACCATTGGCCTCTTTATCGGCATCGGTTACTGGAACGACTGGATGAACGGGTATATTTACCTCACCAAGCGGACGGATCTGTATTCGATCCAGAATCTGCTGAACCGGATGATACAGAACATTCAGTTCCTGATGCAGAATTCCTCCGTTGCCTCCAATGCGAATCAGGGTCTGGCCTCCATCCCGAGCGTCTCGGTCCGCATGGCCATGGCGGTGGTCGGTGTTCTGCCCATCGTCATCGTCTATCCCTTTATCCAGAACAACTTCGTCAAGGGCATTACCCTCGGCGGCGTGAAGGGCTGATTCCTTCATCGCTCATGCCGGGCTTCTGCCCGCAGCAGCCCCAGCGGGAATCCCGCCGGGGCTGCTTTCTGAATCTGCTGAAAGGAATGATACAATATGGAAATCCGCATTCGGAAAAATACGCCTTCCCATCCCCATCAGAAACACTGGCAGTTCTGCGTCGGCTCCGGCCATGCGCTCCTGGCGCTGCGGACGGATTATGTCCGCCAGCTGAAGTTCATCCACGACACCCTGGGCATTGAGCGTGTCCGCTTTCACGGGATCTTCTGCGACGACATGCGGACCTTCAACGACCTCTCCATGCAGATGCCCGTTCCCGGAGGGGAAGCCTTTGAGGAATATAATTTCAATGCCTGCGGGGTCGCCTATGACAACGTGCTCGAAGCGGGAATGAAGCCCTTCGTGGAACTCTCCTTCATGCCGGGCAAGCTGGCGCGGCAGAAGGAGGGCGAAGTGCAGCGGGGCTCCTTCTTCTATAAGCCCCTCATTGTGCCGCCGGAGGACTGGGATGCCTGGAAGGATTATATGCAGGCCTTCGTCCGCTTCCTGATTCATCGCTACGGCGCGGAGGAAATCCGCTCATGGTTCTTTGAAGTCTGGAATGAGCCGGATCTGCCCGGTGCCTTCTGGAACGGAACCCGGGATGAGTATTTCCTGCTGTATGAAACCACCGTTCAGGCCATAAAGGAAATCGATCCGGAGATCCGGGTCGGCGGTCCCGCCACCAGCAACAGCAGATGGGTAAAATCCTTCCTGAAATACTGCCGGAACCGGAACCTGCCCGTGGATTTCATCTCCACCCATCAGTATGCGGGAGATCCCCTGGGCGGCGTGGAGTCACAGGGGGAACCGGACGAGGAAAGCTCCTTCGACCTCGAAGCGATGATGCGCGGCATGGCGGAAGCAGCCCGGAAGATGCAGGCGCTGGAAGACAGGACCTTCCTGAACGGCTTCCGGACCATGATGCCCGACAAGTCCGAGACGACCGAGATCGTCTACGGCACCTTCCCGGAAAACGCGAAGGTGGTGCAGCAGCAGGCGGAAGGCTTGCCGGTGTATTACACGGAATGGAACGAGAACGCGATCTTCTCCGCCTGGACCAACGATACCCGCAAGGTCGCGGCCTATGACGTCCGGGCGGCCTTGGAGACGGAAGGAAAGATGGCAGGTTCCTCCATCTGGTGCTTCTCCGATATCTTCGAGGAGCTCCACCCCTTCCCCCAGGAATTCCACGGCGGGTTCGGCATGCTGACCCAGAACGGAATTCCGAAGCCCGTCTATCACGCTGTAAAAATGCTGAAGGACGCGGGCGAAGAGCGCCTGGATCTGGGCGAAGAGGCCACGAAGGGCGAAATCGGTTATGCCGCCTTCCGGGGCGACGGAAAGCTGCAGGTTCTCCTGTTCCGCCAGAAGATGAAGAACCTCGATCTCCCGAAGGAAAAGGTGTCCCTCGCCATCGAACTGGACGCCGCACCGGCTGCCGTGCTTTCCCGCGCCATCGACGAGGATCACGGCAATCCCCTGAAGCTCTGGCAGGAGATGGGGAGTCCCCTGTCCCTGAACAAAGCGGAGGTGCGGAATCTGACCGTCCGCAGCGCGGTTGAGGATGCGCCGCTGCCCTTCGATTATTCCGACGGAACCCTGAAGCTGAGCGCCGAGCTCGGCGTAAATGACGTGGTGTTCATCACCGTTCAGCTGTAACCGGAATCCATTTGAAAACACCGCCTCTCGCAGGCGGTGCTTTTTGATGTTTACCATGGATCATCCATCGCCGCGACAAGCTCGCTGGTGCCGACGCCCAGGAGATCCGCGGTCACCCGGGATCCCTTGTTCCGTTTTCCGTCCACCATCTTGCACAGCTGGTGCCCCATGAACACGATGCAGGCGGTCTGCCCGCCGTCCAGGTTGAAGGCCGTCCGGCACCCCTTGTCCCGCAGCTTCTCCGCCAGAAAGGAGATCCCGGCGCCTTTGCTCCGCTTGATTCGTCCCTCCAGCATCATGAACCAGTAATGCCCCTTTTCCACCATACCGACAGCCACCCGTTCCGCGGAGCTTTTGCCGTATTTGTTCAGGGCATATTCGTTCATCTTTCCGTCCCGGATCAGCCAGGGCCCGAAGGCCAGCACGTCCCGCGCACCCATCTCGAGGTATTCCTGCGCAGTCTTCTCGTCGCTGTCGAAAACCTGCATATCCCCGTCCGGCAGCAGGACCAGCGTATCCAGCGTCGGAAACTGGTTGGCCCCCTTTTTCCGGGTTTTCTCGCTGTAGATCTTTCCGTCCCGGATAATGATGCCCATCCGGGCCTTCTGCCGGTACCGCAGCTGCGCGTAGTCATTGCTGATGGCGACGACGGTCTGGTTCTTCCGGGCGATCTTATGCGGATAGGCGGTGCTTTTCAGCCATTTCTCCGGATCATTGGGGATCATGTGGGGCATCTCGCTTCCCGCTGCGCACCGGATCTCCGCCTCGTACCAGGTCCGCGCCGGCTTGGGCTGGATAATCCGATGGATTTCCACCCACAGCGTGCTGCTGGCATACCGCCACAGTCCTTCCTCATTGTCGGAATAGACGAATTCTCCCTCGTCCAGAAACCCGTCCTCATTCAGCGGCGGAAACTCGGACGCTTCCGGATCCTTTTCCGCAGCCGCGCCGAAAACAACAAAAAAGGCCGTCAGCAGCGCGAGGCCCCATGCGGTCAGTCTTTTCATCTTTCCCGTTCTCCCCTGCCCCGGAGGCATTCGTCTCCCGGGCTTTCGTCTTCACAGATGATCCCTTCGGTCCGGCAGGCACGCGTCGGTCCGGCCTTATTCACTGATGCCCATCATCCGGTGCAGCACTTCCTGATAGGCTTCCTTGACGTCGCCCAGATCCCGTTTGAACCGGTCAATATCCAGCGGCTCATGGGTGCTGCTGTCCCAGAACCGGGCCGTATCCGGACTGATCTCGTCCGCCAGCAGAATTTTCCCCTTGAAGCGGCCGAATTCAATCTTGAAATCGATCAGTTCAATATTGATTTCGCTCATATAGGCGGTCAGGATTTCATTGATTTTTTTGCTCAGTCGGCGGATTTCCTCGATCTCCTCCATGGTCGCCGCCTTCATGGCCAGCAAATGGGTATGATTCACGAGGGTATCCGCGTCCATGTCCCCTTCCTTCAGCACGAACTCGATCACCGGCTGATCCAGCTTCATGCCGATGGGCAGCCCCGTGCGGGTATGCATCCCGCCGGCCACCCGGTTCCGGATTTTCACCGCGAAGCAGAACATCTCACATCGGAGAACCAGGCTCTGCCGGGCGTCCAGGGTGCGCACGAAGTGATTTTCCACGCCGTTTTCCTTCAGCAGCGTGAACAGGTGCTGGCAGATAGCGTTGTTGATCTCTCCCTTGCCGAGAATCCGCCCCCGCTTCAGCCCATGGTAGGCCCGGGCTTCGTCCTTATAGTAGACGACGGCCAGATCCGGGTCCTCTGTCGCGTACACCCGTTTCCCCTTGCCTTCCCGAATGAGCTCCCTGATCTCCGGCATCTGTCTGCCCTCCTGCCTCAAGGTTATCTGATATTTTATCACATTTCCCGGCTGTTTCTCAACCCCCCGCATATATGCCTGATTTCAACCGGATCAAACAAAAAAAGGCTTTCCGGCCTTGTTTTCCATGGACTTTTCCTTGCCGCTATGGTAAAGTATGTTCTGGAAAGCACAGCATCCGGGGCGAGATCCGCCCTCATGAAAAAGGAGGATACCATGGCAAAAATCTTTGCGTCCCCCAGTAAGGAAGTCAGCGACCGCGAGCTTCGGAACGGCGCCCGTGTCCGGGCCCTGGCTCCGCAGGGGATGGTTCTGCTGGAAAACAACGGTGTTCTGCCCCTGGCGGGCGCGCCGGGGAAGATTGCGCTGTACGGCAGCGGCGCCCGCCGTACGGTGAAGGGCGGGACCGGTTCCGGCGATGTGAACTCCCGCGAGGTGGTGAATGTGGAGCAGGGTCTCGAGGCGGCTGGGTATACCATCGTCACGAAGGACTGGATCGACCGGGACTGCGCCCATGAGGAAGCGCTCCGGGCGGAGTATATGGCCGTCGTCCGGCAGAAGTTCGCGGAGATGGGCTTTGCCGCCATCGGCTTTCTCTTTGATAACCCATTCCAGCCGCCCTGCATCATCCCGGTGGAGGAGACGGATCTGAAGCCCGCCGAGGCGGATACCGCGCTTTTCGTGATTGCCCGGAACTCCGGCGAGGGCAAGGATCGCCGGGATGTGGCCGGCGAGTATGAGCTCTTCCCGGAGGAAATCGCCGCGCTGGAGAAGATCGCGGCAGCCTATGCGCATACCGTCGTGGTGCTGAACGTTGGCTCCGTGATTGATATG
>JAFRGU010000312.1 GCA_017433675.1 Clostridia bacterium | reverse complement strand
TCCTCGATGAGCTGGGCCCGCCGCTTCTCCGTCAGGGGATACCAGAAATCCTGACGGTCGACATGCGTGGGAGTCAGGGAATCACTGAGAATCTCAAAGGGAGGCAGGTACAGGGTCAGCACGCCATCCTCCGCGGAGAGCCGGACTTTTGTCAGATCCACGCCGACGCTCGCATGGTAATCATAATCCATGGTCACCCGCTGGACTTCTCCGATCAGCGCTGCCTGGACAGTCGCGGTCAGAACGCCCTGGTCGTCCACTGTCAGTGTCTCCAGCCGGGCCGAATCCTTCAGCTCGTGGCTGAGCAGTTCGGAAACCCGTTTCGTCCGGGCAGGATCGGGCCAGAGACGGCCGGCCAGACGGGTCAGACGTGGGAGAAAGACCAGCACCAGGGAGATGATCAGCGCCGTCGAAACGATCCGCAGGAGAAAACGCAGCGGGCGGGGAAGCTTCCGGGAATGCCGGCGTCGCGGACGCTCCCGATCACGATTCATTCAGAATCACCTCCCGCCTTATGCCAGCGCCACCAGAAGCGGCACAATCAGGTAACGAATCAGGAGAAAGAGTACTGCCATCAGTCCGATGAAAGCAAAAACATAGAGCCAGCGGCTGCGCAGGGGAGCAGGGTGCCGACGACGGAAAAACCAGGGTTTCCGGCCGGGAGGCGGGGGTGCCTTATGGCCGGGGAAAGGGCGGGGCTGTTTCCGCCTGAACAGTCTGAACATGGTAAACCTCCAGGTCGATCCGGACAGATCATATATCTGTATTATAGAAGAAGCGCATCCGCTTGTCAAAAACAGCCGGGGTATGAGGCTGCCGGCCGGGCAGTCCGTCCGGTACACTGCGGGCAGAGAAAACAGATCTGCGGCGACGCGGAAAAGTGTATAAAAAGCAAAAAATAATGCATTTTTATACAGAAAATGAATAAAAAACGCCTGAAAAGCATTGACAAGATGATGAAATCGCTTATAATGGAACAAAATCCCGGAGATTCTTCCCAGAGGCGGAAGAAACGGGGAAGGAGCAGGATGAGATGACCAGGGTTTTTATTGACGGGAAGAGCGGAACCACCGGGCTGCGCCTGGCAGAAAGACTGTCCGGACGGAAGGACATCGAAATCCTGACCGTGGCGGAAGAAAAAAGAAGGGATCCGGCTGCACGGGCGGAGATGCTGAATTCGGCGGATATCGCTTTCCTGTGTCTGCCGGACGACGCGGCGCGGGAAGCAGCTGCGCTTGTTACGAATCCGCATACCGTTGTGATCGATACCTCGACAGCGCACCGGGTGAGCTCAGCCTGGTGCTACGGGATGGCGGAACTGCCCGGGCAGCGGGAACAGATCCGGAAAGCGAAACGCATCGCGAACCCCGGATGCCATGCGAGCGGATTCATCGCATTGGCAGCTCCGCTGACAGCCGCCGGATTCCTCCGTCCGGAAGTCCGGCTGAGCTGCTTCTCCCTGACCGGGTTCAGCGGCGGTGGAAAGAAAATGATCGCCGAATATGAGGACAGTCAGCGTCCGGCGCTGTATGAAGCACCGCGGCAGTACGGTCTGGGACAGACGCACAAGCATCTGCCGGAGATGGCCGCACTGAGCGGACTGCGCCATACTCCGGTATTTTGTCCGATCGTGGCGCCGTACTACGCGGGCATGGAAGTGACAATTCCGCTGACGCCGGATGAGACCTCCGCTACGCCGGAGAAAATCCGGGCGGTTTACCGGGAAGCCTATGCGCAGGGAATGATCCGATATGCCGAAGGGACGGACGAGGGCGGATTCCTGTCAGCCGGGGCGATGACCGGACGGGACAGCATGGAAGTTTCGGTGTTTGGAAATGAGGAACGGATGCTGCTGGTGGCCCGGTTTGACAATCTGGGGAAGGGCGCCAGCGGGGCGGCGATCCAGAACATGAATATTGCGCTGGGAATTGACGAAGCGGAAGGGCTGGTTCCGTAAAGCGCACGGGGAGCAAGATGACGGAGAAAAAGAAATTGCTGGAGGTCCGGATCATCCCGATGACGCCGGAGGATTACGACGAGGTACACGCGCTGTGGCTGACGATCCGCGGCTTCGGCATCCGCGCACTGGACGACAGCCGGGAGGATATCGAACGATTCATTCAGCGGAATCCCACAACGAGCGTTGTCGCCCGGGCGGACGGAAAGATCGTCGGATCCATCCTGTGCGGAAGCGACGGCCGACAGGGGGCGCTGTATCACGTATGCGTGGCGAAGGAATACCGACGGAAGGGAATCGGCACCCGGATGGTGGGATTCTGCATGCACCAGCTGCGCATCATGGGCATCAACAAGGTGGCACTGATTGCCTTCACGAACAACGATGCGGGGAACGCCTTCTGGAATCAGATCGGATGGGAACGGAAGACCAATGTGAACTATTACGAATTCGTGCTGAATGAAAAGAATATCACGCGGTTTATAGGAGAGGAAGAATGAAGACACAGTCAACCGAAAAGAGACCGGAGAGTCTCCGCGTCGTTCCCGGCGGCGTCGTTGCGGCGAGGGGATTCCGTGCCGCCGGCTGTGAGGCGGGAATCAAGTATGCCAACCGGAAGGATATGGCGATGATCCTGGCGGAGAAGCCGTGCACCGTGGCGGGGACATACACAAGCAACCAGGTCAAGGCTGCGCCGGTGATCTGGAACATGGAGAAGGTAAAAAGCGGGAAGCAGGCCCGGGCGGTCATTGTCAACACCGGCATCGCCAACGCCGGCACCGGGGAAAAAGGCATGCAGATCTGCCGGGAAACGGCGGCGCACGC
>JAFRGU010000311.1 GCA_017433675.1 Clostridia bacterium | reverse complement strand
TTACCCGCATTGCGCACGGCGTGCCGGTGGGCGGTGACCTGGAGTATACCGACGAGGTGACCCTTCAGAAAGCCCTTGAAGGCAGAAGAGAGGTCTGAATGAACGATCTGATGATCATCTCGCTGCTGCTTCTGGCCTGTCTGGCGATGCTGATTATTCTCCTGATCCGGCAGAACGCCTCGCTTCACCGGCAGGAGGAGGGCCGGCTCCGCCAGGAGCAGGGGCTGGAGAATCTGGGCAATCAGCTTCTCGATGAACTGGATGCCCAGCGGGATCAGACCATGGATTCCCTGTATCAGGGGAATCAGCATCTGATGGCCACCCTGAGTCAGATCAGCCAGAGTCAGTCCAATCTGCTGGAAAACATGCTGGCCTCAGTCTATAAGGGCATGGGTGAGATGCAAAGCGTTGCCGCCGGCGTCGGAGATCTGAAAAAGGTCATGACGAATGTCAAGACCCGGGGAATCTGGGGGGAGATGCAGCTGGGAAATCTCCTTCGTGAAGCCCTGGCGCCCGGCCAGTTCTCGGAAAACGTGGAGGTCATTCCCGGTTCCGGTGAGCGGGTGGAGTTTGCGATCCGGTTGCCCGATCAGAGCGGGAACGCCGTCTGGCTCGCCGTCGACAGCAAGTTTCCCCAGGAAAGCTATCTCCGCCTGGTGGATGCTTCCCAGCAGGGGGACACTGCAGCCGCCGAGGACGCCCGGAAACTCCTGATGCGCCGGATCCGGACAGAGGCAAAAACCATCGCAGAAAAATATATCGGTCCACCCCACACGGCGGACTTCGCGATTCTGTTTCTTCCCACGGAAGGGCTCTACGCCGAGGTGCTTCAGAGTCCCGATCTGGTGGAGTCCATCCAGCAGGAACAGCGCGTGGTAATCTCCGGTCCCGGTACCTTTGCCGCCATGCTCAGCGCGCTGCAGCTGGGTTTCCGCACCATGACCATCGAGCAGCGCTCCTCCGAGGTCTGGCGTCTGCTGGGCCAGGTGGAAACCGAATTCGGCCGCTTTTCAGAGCAACTGGAAAATGCCCGCCGGCATCTGAATCAGGCGGAGGAAGCCCTGGATGCCGCCGGCACCCGGGCCCGCGCCATCCAGCGCAGGCTGAAGGCCGTCGCCACAGACCCCTGTCTCCCCGATCATGAGGTTCCCCTCAGGTTCTAGAAACCTGTTCAAACATCAATCATTGAAAGGAGATTCCACACATGTCCATCAAAACCGAAATCTGGGGCAAATCCCCCAAAGGCAAGGATGTCCGCCGCTTTACCCTGACCAACGCCATGGGCGCCTCCATCTCCGTGATCGAATGGGGCGCCATCCTTCAGAGCATCATCGTCCCCGATGCCGGCGGCAACATGGATGATGTGGCCCTGGGGTTCGACAGCCTCGATGCCTATCTGAAGCCCCATGGCTCCATGGGCGACACCGTCGGCCGTTACGGCAACCGGATCGGCGCCGGGAAGTTCAGCATCGACGGCAGCGAATATCAGCTCGCCCTGAACGACCATGGCATCAACCATCTCCATGGCGGCAAGCAGGGATTCTCGGCTCATTTCTGGACCGGCACCCCCGTCGAGGGCGATCATGAAGATTCCGTCGCTTTCCACCGTGTCTCCCCGGCCGGCGAAGAAAACTATCCGGGGAATCTGGACGTCACCGTGACCTATACATGGAATGACATGTGCGACCTGATCATCCGCTATGAAGCCACGACGGACAAGGCGACCCTGTGCAACCTGACAAACCATACCTATTTCAACCTTGCCGGGCATGACCACGGCACCATCAAGGATCATGTCGTCACCATTGATGCCGACGTGATTACAAAGGTGGACGATCACCTGATTCCTACCGGCGCCTATATGCCGGTTCTGGGCACGCCCCTGGATCTGCGGGACGGACTCCTGGTGGAGGAAGGCCTGGCTGTCATGGATTCCTGCCCCCAGATGATTCCCGCCGGAGGCTATGACCACAATTTCGTCCTGGCTAAGGGAGAAAGCATGGGCTTTGCCGCCTGCGTCTATCATGAGGATTCCGGCCGTTTCATGGAGGTTCTGACGGATCAGCCCGCCATTCAGTTCTATTCCGCCTGCACCACCGATCTGGAAGGGGGCAAGGGCGGTGCCCACTACGGGCATTACTCCGGCTTCTGCCTGGAAACCCAGCATTGCCCGGATGACCCCAATCATCCCAACTTCCCCGGGACTACGGTTCTTCGCCCCGGCGAGAAATACGACACCACCACCATTTACGCGTTCCGCGCGGACGACTGATCCGGTACCTTTCCCGTTCCGGATCGGTGGCAATCCGGACGCAGATTCCAAAAAATCCCGAAAAGAAGACGCTGTGGGCTTTCCCGCAGCGTCTTCTTCATTCTTTTTACATCTGGTGTTCATCCACCAGCTTCTGCAGCTCCTCCATGAAGGTTCCCAGATCCGTGAACTTCCGGTACACAGCCGCGAACCGCACATAAGCCACGTCATTCAGTTCCTTCAGCTCGGCCATGACCAGATCGCCGATCTGCTCGGTCGGGATCTCCCCCTCCATCGTCGCATAGCATTTCTGCTCCACCCGGGTCACAATCGCGTCGATGTCCGTCATTTTCACCGGCAGCTTATCACAGGCATGGACGATGCCGGTCTTGATCTTCTGGCTGTCGAACAGTTCCCGGCGGCCGTCCCGTTTGACGACGAACAGCGGGTTCATCTCCACTTTCTCGTAGGTTGTGAAACGGCGGCCGCAGTTTGTGCATTCCCTGCGCCGGCGGATGCTGTTCCCGTCGTCCGCGGGCCGGGAGTCAATCACCTTGCTGTCCGTGCAGCTGCAATACTGACATCTCATGCGTCCAGCCCTCCCAGCTCCTTGAACAGTTCCCGGTTGGCCTTATACAGCTGCTGATAAACGGCATATACCTTCGCGTATTTCGGCACATTCTCCGCGATCGGCTCCTGCGCAGGATTCACCCGGATCATCTGCCGGCAGGCCTCCTGCACGGAGGAATACAGGCCTGCGCCGTCGCTGGC
>JAFRGU010000310.1 GCA_017433675.1 Clostridia bacterium | reverse complement strand
GGCAAACAGGGCCATCAGCTTGGTCACGCCCGAGCCGGCATTGGGAACCTGGAAGATGATATCCGCGTACCGGACGCCCCAGTGCGGGTAGGCTTCCTCTGCGTTGTCCAGCACCATCGCAATGGGTGTCACAGGCTCGCCGGAAGCCGGCAGGCCCGTATAGGAGCTGATCCCCCGCTGGATCGGATTGTTTGCCGGATAGGAGGACTTCAGTTTGATCGTCGGCGCCTGAACGCCCTCCACCTGAACGGACTTGTCCTCAATGGCGCCCAGATCCTTCAGCTCCACGGGATGCAGCGTGATGCCGGCCTGGTTCTTTTCGGAGGTCAGCACCCATTTTTTCTTGGCGATGATGAATTCGTCGCTGGCCGAGTAGCTGCCCAGCGGGCCGAACGCGCCTTCGGTGCCGTACCATGTGGACCCCGTCGCGTACTGAACGATGTACACGCCCTCAGCCACCTTCATGTTGACGTTCTTGCCGGGCTCGACAAAGGCTTCCGCCTGAATCACGCCCGTATCCGCGTCCCGCAGGATCACGTAGGTGTTCCGGCCGCCCTTGGGCACCTTCACGAGGACGCTCCGGCCCTTCTTCTGCACGCTGGAAATGATCCCGGTCTTCGGCAGGGGCTGGCTGGCCTCCGCAGGCAGCTTCCGGTACCCCTCCACCAGCTTCTCATACCACACGGCAGGCCTGTAGGCCGCATAGTAATCCCGATAGGCCGCCGGCACATTGCCCGCCACCAGATCGTCGATGTCGATCACGATCTTCTGGGTCGTGAGCCGCCCTCTCTTGGCCGCGACGGATGTTTCCGCCAGGCCGCTGCGCCACATGTAGGAAAGGTTCTCCTCCGAAGGCCGCTGTGCCGCGGTGACGCCGGCCAGCTGCGCGCTGACCCCGTCCAGTGCTTTGTCCAGCAGGGTTGCCGGATCCAGCGTGTCCCAGCTCAGCGTGATGCTGTGCGGGCCGCTTTTGCCGGAAGTGAATTTCCAGTTCCGCTGCAGATACATGAGCGGCGCCCATTCGGAAGGGCTCTCACAGGGGAACAGCTCCGGCTGCGCCTGAATAAACGCGGCAAACTCGGAATCCGCGGTCATCAGCTCCGCCGCAGCGGGTGTTTTTCCCGTTTTCGGCACCAGAAAAAGGATATCCGTAAAAGCCTGGTTCAGATCCTTCTTGCCAAAGGCGCTCTTCGCGCTTTTCGCCGCGTCCTTCACCTTTTTGGCAAACGCGCTGGCCTGCTTCTTGCTGACGCTGCCGTCCTCCTCAAACGTGAGGGAGACCGCCAGCCCGTAGGCGCCGATGTTCTGCAGCGCCTGTGCCTGCCAGGTCTTTCTGTCCAGGGCTTTGGCATAAGCGCCCAGCGCCTTCAGATCCGGGTCAAAGCTCCGCAGGAAGAAGGAAGCCGTATTCCCTTCCCAGTGCACTTCCCGGGCGCCCGCTTCCAGAATCGCCCGGACCCAGGCGTCCTTCTGCGCAGCCGCCTGTTCCGCCAGGAAGCTTTCCACCCGTTTGTCCGCCGCTTCCGCGCCCTCTGCCGCGGCCGGGTATCCTGCTGCCACCATCAGCAGGCACATCAGGAGGCAAATGATTCGCTTCATCATGTTTCCCATTCCCTTCTCCGGAAAATTTCTTTCCGCATTATATCGGATTTTTTGGAAAAACACAACCTGTCGGCGCTGAAACTGCCCATTGCGCAAAGCGGGAAAATAGGCTATAATGCTTCCAGTAATACCCATAAGGAGGCTGAAACCCATGATACAGGTTATCGCCGGAAAAAAAGGTTCCGGCAAAACAAAGCGCCTGATTGATCTGACCAACGCCACCGCCCGGGATGCGATCCATGACGTGATCTTCCTGGATGATGACAATCGTTATATGTATGATGTGGACCATAACGTCCGCTTCGTCAATGCGGCGGACTATAATGTCCGTTCCACCGAGATGTTCCTCGGTTTTGTCTGCGGGATTCTCAGCTCGAACTATGATGTCGGAACGATCTTTGTGGACGCGTTCCTGAAGCTCTGCCACACGGATCTGGCCGGGACCGAGCCCATCGTGAACCTGCTCTCCGCCCTCGGCGCCAAGCAGAATGTCGATTTCGTCCTCAGCGTCAGCGCGGATCCCGAAGAGCTGCCCGCTTTCCTGAAGCAGTACCTGATCTGATGACTTGTTTCCCGGCCGGATGAATTTTACTTCATCCGCAGTACGGCAGGGGCGGCGGCCGTTAGGCGCCGCCTCTTTCCATGAACGGAGGGTGACCTTTTATGTCCTTCTTTTCCACCCGCGGCGGCAGCTGCGTCACCGCGAGCCAGGCGGTTCTCCGGGGCCTCGCGCCGGACGGCGGGCTTTTTGTGCCCGTCATGTTTCCCCAGGTCTCCCCGCAGAAGATCGCCGCGCTCGGGGAGATGTCCTATCAGCGGCGCGCGCTGGAGATCCTGAAGCTGTTTCTGGAGGATTTTTCCCTCGCGGAAATTCAGGATGCGGTGGATGCCGCCTATGGTCCGGACCGGTTTGACGATCCTGCCATCGCGCCCCTGAAGCGTCTGGATGATCAGACCTGGGTGCTGGAGCTTTTCCATGGCCCGACGCTGGCCTTCAAGGATATGGCGCTCCAGCTTCTTCCCCATCTGACGACGCTCAGCGCCCGGAAGAACGGGGAGAACCGGGAGGTCGCCATTCTGGTCGCTACCAGCGGAGATACGGGCAAGGCGGCTCTGGAGGGATTCCGCGATGTCCCCGGCACCAGCTGCACGGTTTTCTATCCCCTGGACGGAGTCAGCGATGTCCAGCGGCTGCAGATGGTCACCACAGCCGGCGCCAACACGCATGTCATCGCCGTAAAAGGGAATTTTGACGACGCTCAGACCGGGGTCAAGGAGCTCTTCAGTTCTCCGGATTTCGCCACGGAAATGGATCGCCGGGGCAAGGTGCTTTCCTCCGCCAACAGCATCAATTTCGGCCGGCTCGTGCCCCAGGTGGTCTATTATTTCTCGGCCTACACCGATCTGGTCGCGCAGGGCGCCGTTCGCTGCGGGGATCCGGTCAATTTCTGTGTTCCGACCGGGAATTTCGGCAACATTCTGGCTGCCTATTACGCCCGGGAAATGGGTCTTCCCGTCGGGAAGCTCATCTGCGCCAGCAACCGCAACAATGTCCTGACGGATTTCTTCAGCTCCGGCATCTATTCGACGCATCGGATCTTCTTCAAAACGAAGAGCCCCAGCATGGATATTCTGGTCTCCAGCAATCTGGAGCGCCTGCTCTTCGAGGTGGCGGACCGGGACGGCGCGCTGGTGAAAACCTGGATGGATCTCCTGAAGAAATGCGGCTCCTACAGCGTGGGAGACCAGCGCCGGGAATGGCTGGAGAACATTTTCTGGGGCGGATGCGCCGACGATAACGCCACGCTGGCGGAAATCGGGGCCCGTTTTCAGCAGGATCATTATCTTCTCGATACCCATACCGCCGTGGCCAGCAATGTGCTCCGGCAGTACCGGGCTGCTAAGAACGACGCTACGCCCACTGTGCTGGTTTCCACGGCCAGCCCCTACAAATTCGCCCGGGACGTGCTCTCCGGGATCGCCGGCCCCGACGCCGCGGAGAATCTCGACGCCTTCGCCTGCAGTGCGGAGCTCGAAAAGCGCTCCGGGGTTCCCATGCCGGAATCTGTCCGCCGTCTCCGGGATCTTCCCGTCCGTCACCGCGCTGAATGCGGCACCGACGGCATGGGGCCGGCCGTGCTGGCTGAGTTCGACTGATTACTTCCGGTAATTCAAAACGCCGCAGCCGCGGCGTTTGTTTTTATTCTATATTTTTATTCTTTATTCAGAATGCTTCTGATAAAGCTCCTGCTCCGCTCTTCCTTCGGATGGCTGAAGAACTCCTTCGTCGGTCCGGCTTCAATCACATGCCCGCCGTCCATGAAAACGATCTGGTTGCTCACGTTTCGGGCGAATTCCATTTCATGGGTCACGACCAGCATCGTCATCCCATCCTGGGCCAGCTGCCGCATCACCGCCAGCACCTCCCCGATCAGTTCCGGATCCAGCGCGCTCGTCGGTTCGTCAAAGTAAATGATCTCCGGCTTCGTCGCCATGCCCCGGGCGATGGCGACACGCTGCTGCTGTCCTCCGCTGAGGGCGATGGGGTAGGAATCCGCCTTCTCCAGCATGCCCACCCGGTTCAGCACGTCCCTGGCAATCTCCTCCGCTTCGGCTTTTTTCATTTTCCGCCCGCTGGTCAGTCCCAGCGTCACGTTCTGCAGTACGGTTTTGTTCAGAAACAGGTTGTAGTTCTGGAAAACGAAGGCTGTCTTTCGCCGGATCGCCACGATTTCTTCCTTTTTCACGTTGTGCATATCATAGCTCTGTCCGTCCAGCGTCAGCGTCCCTTCATCCGCCCGTTCCAGAAAGTTAATGCAGCGCAGGAGCGTCGTTTTTCCTGAACCCGAAGGACCCAGAATGGCAATGACATCCCCCTGATTGACATCCAGGTTGATTCCCTTC